>NZ_RZSR01001204.1:0-1503 GCF_004023265.1 Mesorhizobium sp. M1A.F.Ca.IN.020.06.1.1 | reverse complement strand
TTCAGCACCAGGTCTTCCGGCGGATAGCCGGCGAGGAAGAGCTCCGTGTAGAGCACCAGATCGGCGCCCTGGCGGGTCGCATCCGCCCTTGCCTCGCGCGCCTTGGCGAGATTGCCGGCGACATCGCCGACGGTCGGGTTGAGCTGGGCGACGGCAATGCGCAGTAGGTCGGGAGCGGTCTGGGTCATGAATTGGATTTAGCGTGGCGGCAATCGCCGGGCAATGGCGATTGCTTGTGCCACCCAGGACTGGCCGGCGAATGCCGGTCATGTCCCGCCTCAGCCGGAGGCGATCAGGCCTGCTCGCCCATGTATTCGCGCAGCGTCTCCGGCGAATGGTTCTCGCCGATCGACATCGCCAGAATGCGCGAGATGTGCCGGCGCGGCAGCCCGGTCGCGGCGGACCATCGGTTGATCTGCGCCTGGATCTTGTCGAGATCCCGCTTCGAAGTCGGGCTTTCGGCGATGTCGAGACCGGCGTCGCGCAGCGCCGCCGCCATGTCGGCGGAAACAATGAAGGTGTCCCACTCCAGCCAGCGCAGAAAATACTGGCCGGTGTTGCCGCCGAGCCGGCTGCCATGCTTGCCGAGATAGGCGGTCAGCCCGACCTGGTCGTCGGCCGGCCAGTCGGCCAGGAACTTGCCGAAGCCGCCATGTTCCTTCGAGACGCGGTCGACGAAAGCCGCGTTGTCGCGCACGGATTTGATCTTTTGCGGGTTGCGCACGATGCGCTTGTCGGACGCCAGCTCGTGCCAGAAGTCGTCCGGCTGGAACAGGAGCCGCTTCGGCTCGAAGCCAAGGAACGCCTCCTCGAAACCAGGCCATTTCTGCTCGATCACACGCCAGACGAAACCGGCGGCAAAGATGCGCTCGGCCATCGTGGAGAGGATGCGGTCATCATGAACTTTCGCCACGGCAGCGTTGTCGGGCATAGGTCCGAGCAGCGACGCCAGCGCCTCTTCACCGCCCTTGCGTTTTGCCGCCCGGGCACGAATTCGCTGGAAATCGGCCATTTCCGCCCTCGCCTGTGCCGACCAATCTATCACTTCCCGTCAGGCTCGGTAGCCTCTACCTCTATACGCAATTCCAGGAAAAGTGCGAAGCGGTTTTCCGTCCGGAATTGAGTGAGCTAAGTAAGCAATCTCAGGAAAAAGTGCGCAGCGGTTTCCATCCGGATTCTTGGAACCCGGGCCTGACGACGGAGAGGACGATGAACAAGACGGTCGAGGATCTGTCGAACCGCTGGCTGAAGCGAAAGCCGGACGGTCTCTCTCCTCTCGAGAGCCGCGTGCTGAAGTCGACGCTGGAACGCACCACCATCACCAGGGACACCAACAAGGCAGTCGCCTTTCATCAGAGCTATGGCGATCGCGTTGCCGACACGATCGCCCGTATCGGCGGCTCATGGTCCTTCATTCTGGGCTTCATCGCCTTTCTGGTGCTGTGGACCTTTGGCAATGTCTGGCTCTTGTCGCGGAACGCCTTCGATCCCTATCCCTTCATC
>NZ_RZSR01001203.1:0-1504 GCF_004023265.1 Mesorhizobium sp. M1A.F.Ca.IN.020.06.1.1 | reverse complement strand
AGCGTCGCCAAGATCGTCGCCGAATACATCGCCCGGCTGGAAAACTCATTCGACTGCTGGCGCAACCGGCTGGGCTTCATGGATACGTTCCGCATTTCGCGCGCCGACAGCGGCTATCCGGTGTTCCAGAATCTGCTCGAATTGGAGAACGACCGCCGACAGGCAGATAGCCGGTTGGCCAACATTCCGCAGGCCGGCGAGTTGCGCGAGGAGATGGCCGACTTCATCCTGCGCCACAAGGAATTGCCTGTGGCGCTGCAAAGGTCGATGGCCGAGCGGCTCTATCTGGAGGGTGTCAAGAGCGAGACCACCTTCGGTCCGTTCACCCTGGCGCAGACGGCCAAAGTCTCGGTCAATCCGAAGACCATGCGGCCTTACTACCTCGTCCACTGGGCCTCGTTCGACGGCAGCGCCAACCTGCCGCTGATCTATATGGTGACGGTCGAGGACTCCTCCGAGAGCATGGTGCGACAGCTCGTCGACGCGAACGGCAAGCTGAACGAGAAGATCGACATTCCGCTTCCTGTCGATGGCCTGCTCAACCCCGAGCTTGCCCACCGCTTCGACGATTTCACCGAGAAGAATTCCGCCTACACGCTGTCGCCGGCGACCATCGCGGTCAATCTCGACAAGGATTTCGAGCCGCTGCACCCGAAGCAGTTGCGGCGCGTCGTGCTCGGCCCGTTCTATACGGCCGGGATCACCGAGAACAATTCGACCGTTACCGAGGTTCTGGCCAAGGTGCGCAAGCCGGAGAACGCCTGGTTGCTGACCTGGACCATCCAGGAAGTCTTTTCCAAGTCCGAGAAGCCCGGCCGCAAGGGGCTGTTCTCCAGCGAAAAGACGACGCAGGAATTCTTCATCAACACCGACGACCTCGAAGCCGCGCGCCAAGGCGTCTCCAGCTATGAGAACCACGCGCTGATCCCGCACGAGGCCTATCAGGCGCTCTATGCCGCGGGCGAAGCGCAGAAGATCTTTTCCGGCTACAAGGTCCACATCCTGTCCAAAGGGCAGGTCATCAGCGATGTGTGACCGTCGAACCGCGGAGCATCCGTAATGGACACCGGGCTGACCACGATCTCGGAATCGACAATCGAAAAGCATCGCGCCACCGCGCAGAGCTTCATCACCCGCATCGTCGTGCTGGAGGATCCATCGCGCGAGTCCGGCACCGCGCTTGCCGGCACCAACCGGCGCTTCGTCTCGACCGTCTCGGCCGGTTCGGTGCGCCGCACGCGCGAGGTCGAACTGTCGAAAACGGTCGCCGCGATCCATCCCGACGACCAGCTGATGAGCATCCCGCAGCACATGCTTCTCTACCGCGCCCGGCGAGGGCTCGCGATCGCGCTGGCCGTATCGGATGTCTTTGCCGAAGGATCCGATCTCGAAAGCCTGCAGGCCAAGAACGCGCGTGCCCCGCTCGAAGGCGACGAGGCGGCGAGATTCAAGAAGCTGCTGTCGGCCTCCGCCTATGTTTCGGCTTTCAGCTTCGCCTCCTACC
>NZ_RZSR01001202.1:0-1510 GCF_004023265.1 Mesorhizobium sp. M1A.F.Ca.IN.020.06.1.1 | reverse complement strand
ACGTTCGAAGGCCTGCCTTTGATCTACTTGGCCATCAAAGCCGACGGACCCGAGGCGGCCCGTGTTGCTTCCTCGCTGCGCGCCGGTCTGGCCGGCTTCGATACGATAGACTTCATCGGACGCGACGCCGACGCTACGCGCAATCGTTCCGCCGATCCGATCAGCTTCGTTTTCGATCTTATTCCCGGGACTAACGCCGGCGACGTCATGATCGAGCTGCAGAGCGTCGCGACGGGACGGGTTCTCCTGTCACGCAACCTGACATCGGCCGAAAGCGCGCCTGGTGCGGTCGAGAGCAACATCGCCAATCTCCTGAGCTCTACCGTCCCCGCTTCGGGCGCGATCTACAGCTATATCGACCAGAGCGATATCCGGACCAGCCAGATAGGATGTCTGGTGCTCGACGACCTCTACTATCTCGACCAGAGCGCCAAGGCGCACGAAGCTGCGTATCGCTGTCTGGAGAAGCTGGTCAGAGAAAGCACCAAATCATCGCTCATCTACTCGGAACTGGCTTCCCTGCATCTGGAAGCCGTCAACAACCGCTACGCCTATCCGCCCGGCGCAACGGTCGAGCAGGCCATGTCGTTTGCCCACCGCGCCATTCAGATGGCACCGATGAGCCCGCACGCGCATCGCGCCTACGGCTACCTCAACTCGCGCCTCGGCAACACCGACGAAGCGATCCGCTGGATGCGCAAGGCTTATGAGCTCAACCCCTACGATCTCGGCATGGCCGCCGCTTATGGCTACGGCCTGATCTTCGCTGGCAGATACCAGGAAGGGACGCCGATCCTGGGCCATGCCGTCGAGGCCTTCAGCGGTCATCCGACCTGGTGGGACTATGGCCTGTTTGTCGGAGCCTTCATGCAAGGCGACACCCAGAGGGCAGCGATTGCCAGCGAGTCGCTGCGGACCACCGCGTCCAAATCGCATTACCTGGCGGCGCGCCTGATCGGCGCCAAGATCTCAGGCCGCGACAAGCTCGCAAACGAATTGGCGAACGAGCTCACGGCCGAATTCCCGAAATTCGCCGCCAATCCGCGCGCCACTTTTGTTGACAGGAAGTACCCCGCCGATCTCATCGACCGGCTGGTGCAATCCTTGCGCTCTGCGGGGATTGGCAATCCGAGCTGAGCGAACGTGGAGCATTCGCTGACGTGCGGACTGATTGGAATATTAAATTCGCACGCCGGATCTGCTCGGCACAGCGGGCGTCGACACTCAACGAGTCTTAGGCCTGCTTACGCGTTCGATTGGGGCGCGCACGGCGAATTCGCGAAGATTTTACTGGCTATCGACCTGCTCAGGGAGCAATTCAGCCACAATCTTGAATTGCCCCTCATACTGCTTCACAGCCAACAATCTCGATGTTTAACTCTCTTCACGTCGCCGAAAGCGGTGCTGGCTCGAAGACGATCGTCTTCCTGCACGGCTTCGGCGCTTGCCATTCGATCTGGCGCGACGTGATTGCGGGATTGACGCCCGATGTGAGGACACTGGCCTACGA
>NZ_RZSR01000011.1:0-19198 GCF_004023265.1 Mesorhizobium sp. M1A.F.Ca.IN.020.06.1.1 | reverse complement strand
GGATAGGCCACGCCAATGGGAAGGCGCTTTTCCAGCGGATGAATGGTGACATCGGCCGCTTCGACCTGAACGTCCATCGGCACCTCGACATGCACGGGACCCGGGCGGCCGGTGAGCATGGCGTTGAAGGCGCGATGCATAATGCTCGGCAGGACCTGCACGGACTGGGCTTGCCATGCCCGTTTTGTCACCTGCTCGGTGATGCGGGGGAAAGCATTGTCCTGTTGGCGCTCGATCTCCTGCATGGTGCCATGGCCGTGCATGTAGGTCTGTGGCGAGCCGGAGACGTAGAACAGCGAGGTGGAATCGCAATAGGCTGTGGCGAGGCCAATAATTGTGTTGGTCGCACCTGGCCCGACCGATGTCGAACATGCCATTGGCCGGCCGCTTGCACGGAAATAACCGTCCGCCATGTGAACGGCGCTTTGTTCGTGCATCACCTGGATGAAGGGCAGTTGCGAGCCTTCCTCCAGGAAGGCATCGAACAGAGACCAGATGCCATGGCCGGGAACACCAGCCACGTATTCGACGCCATATTCCTTGAGCGCTTTCGCGACGATCTGCCCGCCGGTCAGTTTCATTGTTCGACCCTCTTGTCTTTGTTGGCGAGGCGATTGTGGATATGCTCCTCGTCCATGCGCCTAGTAAGCAGTCATCTGTGGCTGCGCGACAAGTTCGCAGGGTAGCTTTAATAGACGCGATGTGACGCGCTGAGAAAGAAGCATTGCGACATATGGGATCGGTCAGTTCTCGTGGGCTGCGAACTCAGCCGCATAGCGGGCTCGTTTTTAGTCGGAAGCCATTTTGCCCCCTTAGCAGCGCATTTGGCGCAACGTGACGCGACCGGAACCTTAGGTCGCGCACGAATTCGGGCTGCCGCGCAGTTCCCCCTCGGCATGCGATATGTCTTGATTGCGCGGGTAGTCGGCTCGCGATGGTCAAAGCCATGAGCAACCAGAGTGGTTATCGGCCTGGCGCCGCAGAGCCAGCGAGGCTCTATGCCACCGTCGTGATCCGGCAGGGACCTGGCATTGGCTAATCCGGTAGTCAAGCGACGGGCACAGCAATGACGACGAAGCGCAACCAGCTAATTCTTCATGCTCTCGTGGCGCGACACGGCACGCTGGCCCTAGATGTGGATATTGCGCGCGAGCTCGGCTTCGACGGACTGGAAGCCTCTGGGGCCAAGATCCGCGCTTTTCTGGATGCCGGGTTCACTTTCCAGGAGCTGCGCCGCTTGATCGATGACATGTTCATTCCAGGCATCGGATTTCTTCTCGATGTGGAGCGCCACGGCAATGCCCGCAAAGCATTGCTGAAGGACGCGGAAGAGTTGATAGAACTCGCCGTCTCGGTTGGAGCGAAGGGCATTCAGGTCATCACCGGTCCAATCAGTCTCGCGGCTCTCGATCCCGAGGCCAGCAAGAGGCACCCGGATCTTTACCGAGGCGTCGTCGGGCTGCCGATCGAGGAGCAGATCGACATCACGGCGTCCGGGCTGGCAGCCGTCGCCGACCTCGCTGCTCAACGCAACCTGGTCATCTACCATGAGGCGCTGTCCTGGACCCCACTCAATACGATTGACAGGCAGCTTCTGACCATAAGGAAAGCGGCACGCGACAACATACGCGTCGTCGTCGATTTCTGGCACTGTTACACCTCCGGCGACGGCCCGGAACGCATTTCGCAATTGGACAAAGACCTCATCTACGGAGTTCACATTTGTGACTCTCTTGCGTTCAGCGGTGGCATCCCTAACGAGCCTGTTCTTCGCGACGTCGAAACCGGCAAGGGCGTATTGAACCTGAGAGAGTGGGTGGCTGCAGTGAAATCCACCGGCTACGACAGCTGGTGGAGTTGCGAGTTGTTCTGCAAAAAGCAGCACCAGATGGACAGCTACGATGTGGCGCGCGGTCTGAAAATCCTGATGCAGGATCTCGTCGCTCGTTAGTCATCCGGCGAGATGGACGCAAGGCCCTGCGAAGGATCTATCGCAGCCTTCAGCCAATGTGGTCGATAAGCGTGCCTTGGCGGCGAAACGGTTCGAGGGTCTCGGCATCAAGCTGGCGCCCAGCGAGCATATGGTCGATCGCGTCAGGTCCCGAAACCTGAAAGGGGGCGGTTTTCGCGATGCTCTCGGCCGTAGCGACAACTACTCTCGCGGCGCTTCGGCGGCACATAACGCGCTTGATTTCGGCGTCGGGAAGGTCAAAGGCGGTCAAGCCGACGGAAGGATGGACCGCGCAATCGGCGACAAAGAAGAGGTCGGCGTTGAACTGCTCCAATTGCGAAAGGGCGACAGTTCCAAGAGAGCATCCTCTGCCATGGTCGAACAAGCCGCCCAGAAGAATGGCGCTCGCTTGACGATGCCCTTCCAGTGCAGTGGTGACGCGTGGGGAATTTGTGACAATCGTCAACGAGATGTCGCGGGGCAAGGCGGCGGCGAAGGCAACGCAGAGGGCTGCATGGTGCATTATAATCGTTGCGCTGGGTTGTACGAGCTTCGCTGCGGCAGCAGCCAGCGGCGCGAGATCCGTGGCCGAGATTTTCAACCGCTCGGGCCCGGCTTGAGCTCGCGACGCCCTTGCCAGCGCTCCGCCATAGACCCTGCGGCAAAGTCCGGCTCTGGCAAGATCGCGTAGATCGCGGCGCACAGTGTCTTCAGAGACACGAAATTCATGAGCCAGCGCGTTGGCCAGGACCTTGCCATGCTCCGACAGTCTGTCGCGAATGATCGCTTGGCGTTCTTCAGCAAGCATTTCCAAACATCCTTAGGACCCGGGCAACTTTCAATTCGGTTCCAGCCCAGCGGACATAAATCCCAAGCGCCTCATGCCGCAATGTCGTCGTGAACAGACATCACGCTTGGCCTACGACAGGGGCGCGCGCTGCGGGCGACGACGCCAGTCGATCCTGCCGGCGAGCTTTGGAATGCACTTCAGGATCGGTAGAACCGGCTCGCGACCAATCCGCAGCTCATCGTGCCTGACGCCCCCGCTGCATGCAGGAGATGCTGCGCTTTTGGCGTGGCGCCGGCGCGTCTTGTGGAGCGACTATGATGTCGGTGCGGCTATCGCGATAGAGCGCTCGGCTCTCATTCCGATCGAACGGCATCAACGGTCGCATCACTGTGCGTCACTGATTGGAGCCGTGCGAAATTGTCGCTCGATTGAGCGAGTGGGAGGATGCCTTCAATCGTGACGCGGGCGCTGCCGGATTGAGCGACGCGCGACGCCTGTCTTTCCAGACCCGATGAGAGCCGGGCCAAATGCGCAAGAGTACCCCATGAACCTCCTGACAGATGACATCCCCCGCAAACGTCGCCTTCGCGCGGGTATGGTTGGAGGAGGACGAGGTTCCTTTTTTGCAAGCCGGCATCGAACTGCCATGCGGCTAACCAATCGTTTCGAACTGGTGGCAGGCGCGTTCTCGTCTGACCGTCACGCCTGCATTGAAGCCGGCCAGGCCCTAGGAGTGGCTTGGGACCGCACCTACTTCAGCTTCGGCGACATGGCAGCGGCGGAAGCGGCGCGCGATGATGCCATCGAAGTCGCGATTATCGTTACGCCCAACCATCTCCATTTCGAGCCATGCAAACTGTTTCTCGAAGCGGGGATTCCCGTCATCTGCGAAAAACCGCTGGTCCATTCGTCGGAACAGGCGCGCGAGCTTCAGCGGATAGCAGCGGCAAATGACACGTTCTTTGCCGTGACATACACCTATACGGGCTATCCCATGGTCCGAGACGCGCGCGCTCGTATCCGCGCAGGCGAAATCGGTCAGGTTCGCTTCATGCATGTGGAGTATCTGCTCGAATGGCTGGTCAACGACCCGTCGAAATTGGGCAAAGGCGGGATATGGCGCGGCGACCCGGCAAAAGCAGGACCGACGGGCGCGCTGGGGGATATCGGAACCCACGCCTTCAACATCCTCGAATTTGTTTCCGGACTCCGGTGCACCGCACTCAACGCCAATTTGATGCGAACCGTTGACTCCTTCGGGCTAGACGACACTGACGTGATCCAGTTGGAATTCGAGGGCGGCGCCAACGGCCTCTTGTGGTCCTCTCTTGCCGCTCCGGGCCACCGCAACGGCCTGCGTTTCAAGATCGTCGGCTCGAAGGCCACCCTCGAGTGGCGTCAGGAGGCACCGGAGACACTCACGGTGTCCCGCCTCGGCGAAGGCGACCTTACCTATCGTCGCGGCCACGGCGACATATCCTCGGATGCGCAACTTGCGACCAGTCTGCCGGCGGGCTCTCCTGAAGGTTACCTCGAGGCACTCGCCGTTCTATACAGCGATTATGCGACTGCGCTTGAAGCCGGCCGAAACTGGCGAGGTGCGCTCCCGGTGCCAATCGCAGACGTTTACGAAGGGCTGCGGGGCGTTCTGCTTTCCGAGATCGGCGTCAGTTCTTCAGCTTCCAAATCGTGGATTGCCTTCCCCGGCTCCGAGCAGACGAGCCAATGATCTTCTAAATCCTTGCCAAGGTGACACATGTCAAAGCCACCGGACCCATCATTCTTGCACCGTCTCGCTGATTTGGCGGATGCCGAGACGCTGCCCCGCTATATGGTCGAGCTTGCCGTCGATACCAAGCCGAAGCCCGGATATAGATTCGATCCGGTGACCGAGGCTGATCGAGAAGCAGAAATCGCGTTGCGTGCCGCCATAATGGCGGAGTTCCCGGATCACGCTGTACTTGGAGAGGAATTCGGCGAGACGGGCGGCGGTAGCGACTGGCGTTGGGTGCTTGATCCCGTGGACGGAACCCGACCTTTTATCTGCGGCATCCCCGTCTGGGGAACGCTCATCGGTCTGACGGTTCGCGGGCGCGCCGAGATGGGGATGCTCAGCCAGCCCTATATCGGCGAACGGTTCTGGGCGGACGCAACAGGCTCATGGCGCCAGCGCGCCGGTGAGCCCCAGCCACTCAGGACGCGTGGCATCGACACCCTCTCCGACGCCATTCTCCACACCAACTCCCCCGAACATTTTCACGGCGATCTCAAAGCTGGCTTCGAGCGGCTGAACAGCGCGGTCAAGATGACCCGGTACGGTGGGGAATGTTATGCCTTCGCCATGCTAGCGGCGGGCCGGATCGATCTGGCGGTTGAACCTTCCCTGCAGCCCTACGACATCGTCGCGCTGATCCCGATCATCGAGAAGGCAGGTGGTGTGATCACTCGTCTCGACGGCGGCCGAGCTGAGGAAGGAGGCCCCGTCCTTGCCGCCGCGACGCCGTCGCTGCATCGGTTGGCACTGAATGAACTCGTCCTGAACACCTAAACTGCAAGACATTCAAGCGATTGAACGGGTAGCGTGAAAGTCGGGTTCGTCAAAGCCGAATATAGGGCCGACGAGTAATGCTCTTAGTCGGTTCGCATTTCACATCTGGATCATGTCCGAACCGTCGCCCAGATATTGCAGCACTTCCCTCGGGATGCCTGGGTCGCTCCTGTCAATCACGGTAAGTTCCTTGAGGTGACTGCGTTGGAGCAGGCCCGGCCCCTTGTAGTGCAAGGCGACCTTCGTCGAATAGGGCTGTCGGAAGGCATTGGCGGCAATGCCACTGGCGATGCCGAACATGAAACGCTTCGCATTTCGCTTGACCTGGGCATAGACACCGAAGGTGAGCTCATTGCTCTGGATGCCTTCGAAATCGGCCGTAAACAGCCGGTCCGCAACTGGGAAGCTGAACCCGTAGTACTTGAAGACGTATTCCGTTCTTCCCGGCCGGTCGAAGCTCGGGAACCGCTCGATATAGTAATGCTGGAGAAAATTGTTATTTCGATAGAGGCAGAATGCCGATTTTAGAATGAAACCTTTATAGATCGACGAAAACTGATATCGGTCATAGACACCCAGGATCTCCGAATCCTGCACACTACCGTCGAAGACAATATTCGAGAGGAAGTTGACAAACTCCGGCAGATGGCGCGCCGTGGACATCGCATGAAAAAAGTTGCCATCAATGAGCGTCCTGAACTCCTCGGGGTCGGAGAAGAGGATCGGAACGCTCAATCCGAAGAAGTTAGCGATCGTGCGCAGATTGGCGCTGGACGGCACATGGGCGCCAGAGAGATATTTGTTAAATTGTTGCCGATTGACGTTTAATTTGCGACAAACAGCGGCGACAGACCCGTGGCGATCGCACAAGGTCCTCAAATTTGCCGCGAGCGCGGCGGTATCCCCCGCGATGTGGTTCACCTCGATCGCCTCCCCTATGACGCGAACAGACGCTATCTGTACGTCAGTTTAATGCAGACTTCAACGAGATGCGAAGTTGGCTGCCAGAGGCGAATGCGCCCATACTTGGGGCCAGATCAGGAGCGCCCGGCATGGCAATTCACGGCAAGACTGGGTGGTCAGTTATGGGGACCGGCACCATTGCCACGGAGCAGATGGTCGCGGGCATCAGAGCGCAGGGGCATACTCCGTTGTGGGTGGTCAGCCGCCGAAAGATGGATGCAGCTCATTTCGCTCAGGATCTCGACATTCCGCAATGGACGACCAACCTGTCGGAGGCTCTCGGCGATCCTGACGTCGAGTTCACCTATGTCAGCGCGCGATTGAGGCGGCGGGCCCATTACATCACTGCTGCGGCGAAAGCGCGAAAGAACGTCCTTTGTGACGGACCAATCTCCGAAAACAGCAAAGTAGCCGCTGAGCTTGCGCGTCTGTGCGACGCCGCCGGGATCGTGCTTGCGGTACATCACCCGTTCCGTGCGTCGGCCATACACCAGACCATGCGCAGGCTGATCCTGGATGGTGACATCGGGAAGGTCCAGTCGATCCTTCTTACCCGCGAGGGACCGTACAAGCCCGCAGCCAAGCGCAGAAAGGACGATCTCGACAGCGAGGGCGACATCTATCTCGACATGTCCGTCGACGACATCGACCTTGCCAGGTTCCTGACGGGTGGAGAACCGCGCGAAGTCTCGGCCATTTGCACTGTTGCCGATGGCAGACCCAACCAAATTTCCTATTCCTTCCAACTCGACGATGGCAGTCTGTTTCATGCATTCGAAAGTTTTGCGATCGCCGACCTGGAAAGCACGGTTGTGGTGGCTGGAGATCGCGGCACGCTGATCGCCCACGGTACGCTGAATGGCAAGGCTTCGGGTACGCTCATGCGTCGGCACGCAGCCAAGAACGAGCTCGTGCCGGTTCGCGACGGGGATTCGCATCTTGCTGCAGTCGAGGACTTTGTCAGCGCCGGGGAGCGCAGGCTGACTTGGCTGGCACGGGGGTCAGATAATGTCGCCGCCCTGCGCGCCGCGGAGGCTTTGGCTAAGGCCGCCTCGAAGCGCCGCACCGCCACAGTTCAAGGAGGTCAGCCAACGAGGGGCCTCCTTAAGCGAGATCAATCTGCACAGGATGCTGCGGGCCAGTGACCCGCACCAGAAAGCGAGGAGCAAGAGCGGCCTAGACGCGCCTGGTGTCACGGGATGGCTTCCCCGAATACCCCATTGCACGGGAGATCTGCCCTGCGATCTCGGCAATTCGCCCTCCGGTCGAGGGGACATCCTCGTCGGTAACACGCGCGATTGGTCCACTGATGCTGATGGCGCCGAGCGGGCGCCCCGATTGATCGAAGACGGGTGCACCGATGCAGCGTCCTCCTATGGCGGACTCCTCGTTGTCGATCGCATAGCCTCGCTCCCGGATAAGTGGAAATTCGGCACGCAATTGGTCGACTGTGGTGAGGGTGTTATAGGTGTAACGGGGCAGCCCCGGCTGCTTCAGCAGCACATCCACTTCATGCGGATCAAGCCAGGCGAGAATCGACTTTCCGAGGGAAGTGGCGTGCCATGGGTTGACTACTCCCACGGATGCTCCCTGACGCAACGTCTGCATGGCCTCGATACAATCCACGACAACAACCTCGTGGCGCAGCCAAAGTGCGAAGCTTACCGTCTCGTTGAACTGTTCATGCAAGGTTTCCAGATAGGGGTGGGCTACCGTTCGAACGTCTCTGCGATGGAGTGATTTCTGCCCAAGAATATAAAGCCCAATGCCCAGCACATAGCGATTTCCATTCACCTTTTCGATCAGCCCATGCCCGACGAGACTGGCCACATAACGTGACGTGGTTGGCTGTCCCAGCCCGACCTCGCGCGCGATCATCGACAGCGACATGGGCTGATCAGAGCGCTCAAGAACGCGCAAGACTGCAACCGCCCGATCGACAGCGTCGAAGCGGGCACTTTTTTCCTCGTCGGTGAACAGGTCGTTTGGCAAGATCGTTCCAGCGAATCCCGTAGCAATCGCCCTTTGGTGCTCCAAGTCGAGCCGGTCGTCAATTAAGTCGCGGCGCGGCGTCCAACAACATTCTTGTGTAAGAGTGCTTTGGCGAACGCAGGACGTCATTCGTTCGTCCCGCCTCAACGATACTCCCATCCTTCATGATTATGATGGATTGTGCAATTTCGGAGACCAGCGGCAAATTGTGGGTTATGAAAAGCATCGCAAGGCCGTCCTTCTTCAGATCGAGCAGAAGCTCGACCACGGCCGCCTGCACAGACACGTCGAGAGCCGAAGTGATTTCGTCGCACACCAGAAGCTTCGGTTTGACCGCGAGCGCGCGGGCCACGGCCACGCGTTGACGCTCGCCTCCCGATAGATCGCCCGGGTAAAGATTGACAACCCGTTGCGGTAATCGAACCCGGTCAAGAAGCGACCGCACTTCGGCACCGACCCTTGCTTTGTCAGCCAGCCCCGTCAGGCGAACGGCGCGGGCGATGCTTTGCGCGATCGATTCCTTTGGGTTGAGCGAGCGGTCAGGATTTTGGAAGACGATCTGCATGGCGCTCAAATCTGCCTTGGAGCGACTTGAGACGGCGAACGGCATCAAATGCCCCTCGAACAACAAGCCGCCCGAAGCGTTGCTGTGCAAACCGGTCACGCATCGGCCCGTAGTGGTTTTGCCGCTGCCGCTGCCGCCGACAAGGCCGACGCACTCGCCTTTGCCGACCGAGAATGAAACGCCGTGCACGACCTCGACGTGGCCATGGGCCGCGCGCAGGTTCTTCACCTCGAGGACGCTCTGGATTTTGGCACCGTCGGCCTCGGACGCCGCCGCAGGACCATCGGTTACCAGTCGTGGAATAGCGTCGAGCAGCATGCGCGTATAGTCGTCGCTCGGTGCTGCGAAGACCTGCCTGCGGCTCCCCTGCTCGACGATCCTTCCAGAAAGCATGACGGCCACCCTGTCGGCCACGACGTTCACGACCGCAAGGTCATGGGTGACGTAGACCACGCTGGCGCTGCTGGACTTGACCAGCCTCGCTATCAACTCAAGGATCGTTTGCTGGGTGGATACGTCCAGGCCCGTGGTGGGCTCATCCATCACGATGACCTGCGGAGCCGTGACGAAGGCCATGGCAATTGCGATGCGTTGCAGTTGACCGCCGCTGAGCTCGAAGGGATAGCGTCTCAAAAACTTTTCATCGTCTGGGAGATCGACGCTCCGCAACGCGTCACGCATCAGTTGCTTCATGCCGGTGCCCGAATGGCCGTGCGCCGCAAGAAGCTCGGCCATTTGCTTGCCGACTGACATGCGGGGGCTGAAGCTCGTGGTCGGATTCTGTGGAACCAGCGATACTTTGCCGCCCTGGAAGGCACGTTGCCTCCGGCCCGAGAGTGAGAGGATGTCGGTGCCGGCAATCAAAATGTTGCCGGAGGAAATGCGCATTCCCGGCCGCGCAAAGCCTAGCAAACTCAAGGCGACTGACGTCTTTCCAGATCCCGATTCACCGATGATGGCCAGGACTTCACCCCGCTTCACATGAAGGGAGACGTCGCTGACGATTTCGCGGCCGTTGAGGTCATGCATGAAAAGCGATTGCACAACGAGCGGGATTGCTTCGGTCATTTCAAATCTCTTTCGACCGACCGACCGAGCGCGCAAAGCTGTCGGCAAGCACGTTGACGGCAACGGAGAAGGCAGCAATTGCCAGAGCTGGCGCGATTGCGATCCATGGCGAGATCGTGATGCCAATCCGGTTTTCGCTGATTATCAGACCCCAGTCGGCCGCCGGCGGTGGCAGGCCCAGGCCCAGGTAGCTTAGCGAAGCGTAGAGGATGATCGACCCGCAAAGTCGGACCCCGAAGTCGGCCAGGACCGGTGTCAACACGTTGGGCAGGATGTCAAGGAAGCAGATTGCGGCCCAGCTTTCCCCGCGCGCGAAGGCAGCTTCGACGTACTCGTTCTTTGATATGTCCATCGTGATCAGTCGCACGATACGGAAGATGCGGGGTGAATGCAGGATCACAATCCCTATGATGACTGTGGGCAGGCTTGGCCCGGTCGAGGCGAGAAGGACGAGAAGAAAGATGGCCGGCGGGAGCGCGTAGATCACGTCGGAAATGGCAATCAGAAAAATATCCAGCGGGCCTCGCCGCATGCCCGAGTAGATGCCAAGCGGCACCGCGACTACATAGGCCGCCACGGTCGCGCAAAGCGCGACGACGAGCACAGTCCTCCCGCCATAGAGAAAGCGACTGAAAGTGTCGCGCCCCAGGAAGTCGGTTCCGAGCCAATGCTCGTGGGTTATGGTCGCGAAGGGAGCCCCGACGATTTCATCGAAGGCGTACGGACTGAACAATGGTCCGAACGAGGCGAGGGCAACGATGATGACGACCAGGACCAGAGCGATGCGAGCTGCTGGCTTCGCCAGGGTCAGGCGCAGGACGGAGCGGCGCATACGGTCAATCTCTCCGGCTAGGTCGTGCCGCGCGCCACGCGCAGCCTTGGATTAAGAAGAAGGATCAGCGCTTCGGACACCAGGTTGATAAGCACATAGGTCGCCGTGATGATCAGCGTGATGGCCAGCACTGTCGGCATGTCTCGGTTGATAACCGCTTCCGAGAGCGCGCTGCCGATGCCCGGCAGTTGAAAGACGGACTCGGTGACTACCACTCCGCCGGCCAACCAGGCCGCATTCAACGCGATCGTCTGGATGCTGGGTGTGATCGTGTTGGGAAGAACATGACGTAATAGCACCCGCGCGGGGCTTATGCCCCTCAGCCGTACCATATAGATGTATTCGGCGTTCAACACTTCGAGTGCCACCGCCCGCACCATGCGTACGACCTGGGCCAGCGTTGTGCCGAGCAGGGTCAGGACCGGCAAAATGAAAAGGGTCGATTGAGATGAAAGCGGAAGGCTGTCGTTGATCAGCGAAACCGGCGGCAACCAACGAAGATAAACCGCGAAAAGCACAATCAATACCGTGCCGATTACGAACTCAGGCAGGGCAACGGTCACGATTGTCGGAACTGATATCAGGTGGTCGGCCAATCTGTCTTTGTAGATCGCCGCGGCAACGCCGAGCACGAAGGAGAGCGGTATCAGCAGGAGCAGCGATGTGACCGTCAGTATCAGGGTGTTGACGGCCCTCGGCCCAATCGTCTCCCAGACTGGCCGGCCGGACGGAATTGACCGGCCGAAGTCGCCGGTGAGCGCGCCCCCGATCCAGCTGGCATATTGCACGACGGCCGGCCGATCCATGCCAAACTCGCGCCTGAGCGCCTCCACCGCCGAAGGGTCCGCCTTGGCACCGAGCGCTGCCCGGGCCGGATCTCCCGGCAGATATTGGGTCGCGGCAAAGACGACAATGGAGACGGCAAAAAGAGTGACGACAGCCAGGACTATTCTTGTCAACAGAAGCTGCAGCAAGGGTTTATTCAAGGGGTCTCACCTTCAGAGAAAGGGAGCCGCCGCGGCTTGGCTGGCCACGGCGGCTGCAGTTTACCCGAGATAGACGCTTTCGAACTGGTAATAGCCGAGATTTCTCTGGGTGGAGGGAACGATATTCTTGACCTTGGCGCTGGCGGCGTCGAGAAGATCACGGAAGCCCCAGATGATGTAAGCTCCCTCGTTCCACAGGACCTTCTGAGCCTCCACATAATATTCGCGGCGCTTGGGGCCATCGAACGTGGTTCTTGCCTTGCTTACCCACTTGTCGAACTCGTCACTGGTCCAATCCGGTTCGTTCCAGTAGGCACCCCGGGCATAGCCTTGGCCGAACTGGGATTCGAGAGTGTGCTGTCCCCAATCCGAACTGCCCATCTGCGTCTTTTTGAAGTTCGGGCCGGAATAGTAGCTGTCGGGCGGCACGACCAGAAGTTCGATGTTGACGCCGATCTTCTTGGCCTGGTTGGCGATGAGCGTAGCCGACGCCTGCATGCCTGGAGCGGCATCCGAGGTGTAGAGGGTGATCGCCTGGCTATTGTCAAAGCCCGCCTGCTTGAGCAGCGATTTCGCCTGATCCGGGTCGTAAGCGCGTTGCGGCAGTTCGGAGGCGTAGTCTGGATCCGTGATGCAATGCAGGTCGTTGCCAATCCTGCCATATCCCGACAATGCGTTGTCGAGCAGTTGCTGGCGGTCGATCATGAGCCGGAACGCCTGGCGGACGCGCACGTCCGTAAAGGGTTTCAGGTTCGTCATCATGAATTGGTCGGTCGTGGCACCGCTCTTCGAGCGCAGCAGGGTGAGTGCGGGATTTGCTTCAATCAGGCGCGCAAGACTTCCATCGAGCTGAGCCACGGCGTCGACCTGGTTGGCCACCAGCGCATTCATGCGCGCGGTCGGGTCGTTGATCGCGATGAATTCGACCCCATCGAGATATGGCTGGTCGGGCGTGCGATAGTTATCGCTGCGTGCCAGCGTCACCCGCTGACCGCGGGACCATGACACAAACTTGAAGGGCCCGGTCCCGATCGGCTTGTCGAAGTCGGTCGTGCCGTCCTTCATGAGGAACATGACCTTGCTGCCCAGCACTTGCGGCAACAGCGCATAGGGCTGCTTCAATTCGACTTCGACCGTATTGGCGTCGAGCGCGCGTACCCCTTTCGGCTCCATGAGCGGCGCCAGGTTGGGGTAGGCATCGGCCTTGTTGTCAGAATTGAGGATGTACTGGATGGTGTAGACGACGTCCTTGGCCGTGAAAGGCGCGCCGTCATGCCAGACCACACCTTTCTTGAGCTTGATTTTCCAGACGTTGCCCTCGGCGTTGTGAGTGAAGTCATCCGCCAGCTTGTTGTAGAGATTGCCATCCTTGTCGAAGTCGGTGAGCCGGTCGAAGATCGACTGGGCGACGGCGAAATCCATATCGCCTGTCGAGATGAAGGGGTTGAGCGACGATTTCGCCCCGGCTGCGCCTAGACCGACGCGGAGCGTCCCTCCCCGCTTCGGTTCATCGGCCAGGGCCGGGCGAAGCCCCGCCCCGGCAAGCATCATACCGGTGCCCAACAACAAGCCTGTCTTCAGCACATCGCGCCGCCCGATAAGCGTCGAATCTGCCTTTGGGCGATTTATGTCCTTGCTCATTCCACATTCCCTCCTGTTTAGATGGTTTTCTTCGGCTTATTCATTCAACCAATGGGCGGAGCGCCCGCGCCTGGCCACGGCTTAGGCAAGCAGTCCAGCAAGCTTGAGGGCCTTCAGGATGTTTTCCTGGTCCTGCTTGGCCAGGTTGCCATTGGGCTTGCGCGGTTCACCCACCTTGCGGCCTTGAGCGTTGATGGCAAACTTGATGCGGGCGGGGAAATTCACGCTCTTGGTCATCTCCCGTGCGAGCGGCGCGATCTTGTCCGTCAGCTTCCGGCCAAGGACGTAGTCGCCGGCTGCGTGGGCGGCGAAGATCTCCCCGTACTGTTTCGGGATGACGGTGTTGATGCCGGAAATCGAGGCCTGCGCCCCAAACAGAAAGCTCGCAATGTTCACGCTGTCCGCCCCAGCGGCAATGGCGACCCGGTCGCCGACGGTCTGGACGAGTTCCGTCACCGGCTCCAGCGCCACTTCCTTCACGCAGATGACTTCGGGCAGTTGGGCTACGCGCTGCATGACGGCAGGGGGGTTGAAGAAGTGGTTATAGTAGATGATGGGTAGAGAGGTCGCCGCCCCAACATCCTGGATGAACTTGTCCAGCCCATCGCCCGACGGGGTATTATAGATTGGTGGCCCAAGCATCAGCGCACAGGCGCCGGCCTGCTTGGCGAGCAGACCACGCTTGATGGCGTCGCGGGTGGTGGTTGTGATTATCCCGGCGATTACGCGCAGCTTGCTGTTGGCCGTGGCTGTTTCCACCAAGAGCTCGAGTTCCTCTGCGGAAAGCTCATCGCCCGAACCGGTGCTTCCGCCGACCACGGCAAGGCGAATGCCAGCGCTTTCCATGAACCGAAGCTCACCCTTGAAGAGATCCAGGTCGAGATCACCATCGGGTCTAAACGTCGAAACGAGCGGCGGGATGATCCCCTTGATCTCGTCCTTTTGAAGCACAGTCGCCATTGCAGTTCCTTATTTCACTTAGTGAAAGTCACTATTACTGAATGAACATCCTGCGAAGCGCGGAGCTTGTCAAGGGCATTTCCCAATGACGGCGCTGAATGACCGAGACAGGCTTGCTGCGCTTTGGTTTTCAGCCCGCCGAACCCGTTCGCTGGTCAACAGGCATCTTCGTGCGGGGAGCAGTGAAGCCGGCCATAATGCGACGCGGTCGGAGCACCGATCTTGTGGCGCAAGACGAGAATGCACACAGCGGGGTCATGGCATGAGTTGCGCGGGCTTGGTGGCAACCAAATCCCGCACTACACCCTTTGCGACCTTTGCACTCCTGGCGCGGCGATCGCGCTTGTGCTCAAGGCCCCGTACCTCGGCCGATCCGTAAGGATCACTGTTCTTGCGACCTGGAAACAGGCCACCCCCGTAACGCGACGGCGTGACATCCGTGACCCCGATCACAGTGTCCTGCCCCATCTCGCATCACCGTCGGCGTCTGGCAGGGAAAGCGATGCGGACGACCATAAAGGACGGTCAGTCGCTGTTTGCCCGACCGAGATCGATGATATGAGACGAACTGGCGCAGCTGTCCTCAACGGCCAAAGTACGGTCAGCTATTGTCCGTTGCGCAGATCGCTGATCTTGGCGACAGAAAGCCTGACGTCTGAGAAGACGGCGGTCGTCCCCTCGCCCGTCGGCGATTGAACGCCAAGTCCCATACGCACCGGCCGCCTTGCTACACCGGGCAGAGTGAACCAGCGCAGGAAATTCCAGTATTTGCCGTCTTCCGAAAAATGGAACGCGACCGTCTCGCCATCGCAATAAGCACGCAGCCACACGTGGGCGCCGGAATGACGAGGACCGTCCGAGTCGTCGGATGTGCCGCGCGTCACCACGCTCACGATGGTCGGCTTACGCGCGGCAGAAAATTCGAAGGCGACCTTTGCCCAATTGTTGTCGTCACATTCGATGAAGATCGCGCCGGCATCGTAAGCAGAGGCGAAGTCGACAGAGACCCTGGCAGACAGCGCAAAATGCTGCTCGTCGATCTCGCGCACCAATCGCGTGACATTCGCGGCCCGGCTTTTGCCGCTCGGGGCGAAGAACCAGTCCGTGTTCGCGTTGGCCCGCAGCCGCACCGAGGCGTTCTCGATTGCCGCGGAGCCGTTGTCAGCCCCCTCAACGCGCATGCTGTCGAGCTTCATGTTTTTTCCTTCACTTCAACAAATTCCGCCGAGAGCCGGCCGGTTTGACCGGCTTAAACAGCGCTGAGAACGCCACTCGGCGCCAATGCTTGATATCGTCCGCGAAGCGCGCCAAGGATCGCCGAATTCAGGGGTGGAGTTCTATGGCGAGCCACACCGAATCGGTATCCGCGTAGTAGCGGTGCCATGGGTAGGCCCACTCATTCTTGCCGCTGACCCTGCAGAAGGGGTCATGCGAATAACCGACCGGCATCACAACGTCTTCATAAATTGTCGTTTCGTCACGAAGTCGAAACTTCTGCATCCGGCCGGAGCCGTGGATTTGCGTGTGTGTTTCAAGGAAGCGATGCTCATTGTGAATGAAGCAGTCAGTGTCCCCCGGCGACCACCAAAGGTTCAGCTTGAGCGTGAACGTCTGCGGGGAGCCGGATGCTGCGCGCTCGTTGGTGAATACCAAAGGATCGGTGCTGACCGTGCCGATCTCATCCTGCGGGGAAATGAACAGCGGCGTGTCGCGTGGGAAGCTCTTGATTCGATTGCCAAGCCAGTCCCAGCCGCGGAACATGCACCCCCCGAGATTGGTGGCTTTTCGCACCTTCAGAAGCGCCGCCCGTTCCGCGGATTTGATTTGCCCGCCCTTCAGCCATGTCGATTTCCAGGCAGGCACGATCGCCGGATGCTCATCTCCGGTGATCATCGCGCTGGGGCTGACATTCACAACGACAGCGTCTTCAACGGGATAGTCGCGGACATCTTCGACGAGCTTGGCGAAGATGAAGTCGTCGGCAAACGAAAGGTCTCTCGTCTGGTTCGGCACGGTTTTGTCGTCCATCATCAGGGTAACCTGAGCCCGACCACACCACAATGCGGACGCCAAAAGAAGTGCGCGTCTGGACGATTCTTGTCGTAACTTGACGTCAATTCTGCGCCATATTGCGAAGTGCGCCGGTCCCGGTGGGTAAGCCGGCAATCGGGTGTCTTCGAAAGACTGGCTCTCAGGGCGCCAGCGATGCCAGGCAAAGAGTGACCTCACCACAGCGAACTTTCTCGCTCGGCGCGTCACATTGCTTCCATGTTCCATGCGTTGCGAACTTGTCATGAGCTCTCGATGTTTGCCTACTGGGCGAGATTGGCAGAGGCAGCTTCGACATTGCGTCGTATCGATGATCGAACAGGAGATCTGCCGCGCCAAAATCCGGCATGAAACCCGACCTCAGGCTGGAGCTCGATCAGAGGATCTCGACCCATGACAAAGTATGGCTCGGCGCTCTTGGGCATCCGACCGCGGGATGAAATTATGCAGACCAACTGTGACTACATAGTCGTTGGCGGCGGCTCGACTGGATGCGTGGTTGCCGCGCGGCTTTCGGAAGATCCTGATGCCTCGGTCTTCCTGCTGGAGGAAGGCCCACGCGACTTCAATCCCTACATCCATATCCCGGGTGCCTACTATAAGACCGCACAAGGGCCCCTATTGAAAAGGATTCCCTGGGAACCAACCGCAGCCCAATCCCGTGTCGAGCAGCCGACGATGGTCCAGGCCCGGGTGCTGGGCGGCGGCAGTTCCGTCAACGCGATGATCTATATCCGCGGCGCGCCATCCGACTATGCGCGGTGGGAAGCGCTCGGCGCGGATGGCTGGAATTATGATGATGTGTTGCCCTACTTTCGGCGGTCGGAAGACAACAACCGGTTCTGCAACCAGGCCCACGCCGTAGGGGGACCGCTAGGCGTTTCCGACATCGACCATATCCACCCCCTCACACGCGCCTGGCTGCAGGCGTGCCAGCAGGCTGGGCTGCCCTATAATCCTGATTTCAATTCCGGCGATCAGGCCGGCTGCGGTCTTTACCAGATCACCGCCAAAAACAGGCGGCGCAGCAGCGCCGCAACGGCCTTCATCAAACCCGCCCGCCACCGACCTAATCTCCAGGTTCGAACGGGTTCCACGGTCACGCGGATAATTGTCGAAAAGGGGCGGGCCGTCGGGGTCGAGTATGTAGCGAAGGGCCGCAAATGGGCCCTCATGGCCAGTCGCGAAGTAATCTTGTCGGCAGGTGCGATTGCCTCGCCGAAATTGCTGATGTTATCAGGGATCGGTCCGGCCGACGCTTTGCGCGGACATGGCATTCCTGTCGTTGCCGATCTGCCCGGGGTCGGACAGAACCTGCAGGACCATATCGAGATATCGCTCGTCTATCAGTTGAACGGGCCCCACAGCTACGACAAATACAAGAAGCCGCACTGGAAAGCCGCGGCTGGCCTGAACTATCTACTGTTCAGGGATGGCCCGGCTTCTTCCAATCTGATCGAAGGAGGGGCGTTCTGGTGGGGCAACACAAGCGAAGCGATCCCGGATGTGCAATATTTCATGGTCGTGGGTGCGGGCATCGAGGAAGGCGTCGACGCCGTCCCGGGCGGAAACGGCTGCACGATAAACCTAGGACAGATCCGGCCTCGGTCTCGAGGGGAAGTGACGCTGAAAAGTGCCGATCCTTACGCCAACCCACGCGTGGCCCCGCGGTATTTTTCCGACCCCTATGATCTCGATGCGGTGGTTGAAGGAACGATGGGGGCGTTCGATATCATGGAGCGACCCGCCATCCGCCGCTACATTGCCTCAAGGCAGATCCCGTCCGCCGGGACAGCGACGCCACTACAGGTGAGAAAGTTCTGCCAAGAGGTCGCGCATCCGGCGCTGCATCCTGCAGGCACCTGCCGAATGGGCAAGGACGGCATGGCAGTGGTTGATCCCGAGCTTCGCGTCCACAGTATCGAAGGCCTTCGCGTGGCGGATGCGTCGGTCATGCCAACGCTCATATCCGGCAATCCCAACGCTGTGTGCATTATGATCGGCGAGAGGACTGCGAACTTTGTCCAGCATGGCAAGTAGAAACGCGCGACCCTGCTCCCTCTCAAAGATTAGCCGGCGCCCGCGGTGGCCTGCCTTGGCCACCCCCAACCATGACGGCCTCGCTCCAATCACCGGTGTCTCAATTTGAACGCCACACCAGAGAGAATAGCGATAGTGAAGGACAGCTCGACGATCTCCCCTGCGATCCGAAGCAGCCGTTTCTTTTGCAGCCTTTTCTTTTTGGGAGCAGGCGTCGGCATCGGAGCTTGGGCGTCCTCACTTCCAGTCCTCAGCGCTCAAATGGAACTGGACAAGGCGCAACTCGGGTGGATCCTGATTGGCTTCGCTCTGGGCGCAATTGTGATGATGACCAATATCGGTCGCTTGGCTGCCATTGCCCCGAGCAGTGTGCTCAGCTTGCTGGGATCTCTAACGTTCGGCGCAGCGCTGTTGGCCCTCCCGTACGCCGGTGGCACCTATTGGCTGGCGTTGATTGTGTTTTTTGCCGGTATCGGTTTCGGGACGCTCGACGTATCGATGAATATTGATGCGTCGACAGTGGAGCGTCACATGGGTCGGCAAGCAATGTCCTCTTTTCATGCCGTATTCAGTTTCGGAAGCCTGATCGGCGCATTCGTTGTCGGCCAGATACTGTCCAACGGCGGCGCCTTGGCCGTTTGTCTTGGGGTGGCGGGACTTGGTGTTGCGGCAGTCGCGGTCGTCGCCTGCATAGGATGGAACAATTCAGGCCGGTTCGACGATCCTGCCGACTCCATTGAGGCGACGGATGGCAAATTCGATAATGCAATAAGGAAGCATCTTTACCTGCTTGGTGGCCTGGCATTCTTGGGG
>NZ_RZSR01000120.1:0-9316 GCF_004023265.1 Mesorhizobium sp. M1A.F.Ca.IN.020.06.1.1 | reverse complement strand
GTGAGGGAGTGGGTTCCGAAGTCATCGAGGATGAGCAGTTGCGCGCGGGTGAGTTTGTCGATGAGGCGTGGATTGTGTTGAAGAAGTCGGTGATTAAGCCGGGCGTTCTTTTCGCCGCGACGAGTTGCGATTGGGTCGAGGCGGCCTCCTTGCCCTAAGTGGCTGGGATTGGTGTCCGCGTAGTGCAGATCTTGGCCAATTTCCTGAGGTTCTGGGCGATGGCTGCGTGTGGAACTCATCGCGGGCACCACAGGGGCGGCGCAATCGCAGTCTTTCGAGCTTCAGGATGCGCTTGAGGTGCGCGAACAGCATCTCCACCTTCTTCCGTTGATAGCGTGAGGTTTGGGAGGCGTCGGTCTTGGCGATGTCGCGGGCCATGTCGCGCGCGCCCTCATAGATCGAGCGCAGCACTTTGCGCGCCGGCTCCAACGTCATCGTGAGAGGCCAAACTGCCAGAACGGCGCAGCCGAGAACCGACCGTTTAAATCCGCTCCCGAAAACTGTCCGGGATTTAGCGGAATCGCTGTCCGCGAATTACTGAAATCACTGTCCGGGATTTAGCGAAAAGAATGTCCGGGAATTGCCGAAACACGCACCAGCGCGCTGTCGTTTTGGGATTGGAGAAACCACTAAGCCAATAGGATCATGCCGTGGCGACGCGAGCGTTGCCGGCCCGCAAGACCTTTCTCGCGCCTGCGTTGGCCGCTCTCATCCGGCGCCCCGGTAAGTGCGGCATAGCGAGCG
Source organism: Mesorhizobium sp. M1A.F.Ca.IN.020.06.1.1 (assembly GCF_004023265.1). Taxonomy (NCBI): domain Bacteria; kingdom Pseudomonadati; phylum Pseudomonadota; class Alphaproteobacteria; order Hyphomicrobiales; family Phyllobacteriaceae; genus Mesorhizobium; species Mesorhizobium sp. M1A.F.Ca.IN.020.06.1.1. Next base: position 8,572 of record NZ_RZSR01000120.1, on the reverse strand, counting down.
ACGGCTCTCCGATCACGCAGGCCACGTGAGAGAATCTCATTCACCAGCATGTCCGCAGTCTCGATACCGACACCGATGATCCGCGAAAGAAGGCGAACCATTGCGACCGGACCCTTCTCCGTGTCCGAAACGACCGAGAGCTGCCGCAACCGCTCCTGTTCGATCTCGTGCATTTGTTCACGCAACAGGTGAAGCCGTCCGAGATTACGGCGCAACTCGGCTCGGCTTCCTTCTGGCAGGGCATACCTTCTGCCATACGCAGAGCTTCCAGTTTCAGATTGGGTTTGAAGGTGCGAATGCCGAAGCGAGCGAGGATTGCCTTGATGGGGTTGACGATCCGTGTACGTTCGCGGACGAGATTGTCTCGTTCACGGTTCGGACTCAGGGCCTCCTCCTCATTGATGGTTGGGATGGCTGCCATGCTGCAGTGGCGCTTTTCTCCCCGCAGCCAGCCAAGAAAGGCGCGCATCGGCAGTTCGGTATCGAGGCGATCGGTGTTGGCACGCCGATGTTCGCGGGAAACCGCTACGCTCGATGGATGTAGGACATAAGCCTCGACAGCGTGCGCCTGGAGCCAGCGCGCCAACCAAAAGCCGTCGCGTCCAGCCTCATAGGCGACAACGATGCGCCGGACTTCATGCCCGGCTTGGATGGCTTCGCTGTGCCAGCGGCGCAACAGCCTGAGCATCGAATCCGGGTCGGCGTCGAGCTTTTTGAGAGGGTTACGTTCAAACGTTCAAAGCCAGGGACCGTCGCAGCAATGAGCCACTTTGTCTGGCTCATCTCAATCACTGCAACCAACGTGCTGTCTTGATCAAGGTGGTAAGGGATTTGCTTGCATCAAAGGGTGGTGACATGGGGGCGCTCCTTGGACAGCTGCTCAACAGCGCCGAGGGTGCCACGCTCGCCGCCGCCCATAGCATCTAAAGCGCTATCGAGGGCACGCTCGCGAGCGGCTTCGCTACCGCAGAGCTAATACTACAGTTGCGGATCAGTTGATTTGGTGATTCCCTTCGCGAGGTTATGGAGGGAATCATGTCTGTCGCTTCGTGGTCGGGGTCATTTGTTGGCTTGGGAAGAGGATCTCACAGCGCTGAAGGCGCGGGTTGGGCGGGTGCTTCCTCGTCGTGAGCTGCGGGAGACGGGCGCAGATTTCCTTGACGGCCTTCTTTCCGGTATTGAGCGCAGACCGGCTGGCTGATGGCAGAGCAATCCGGAGCGGAGCGACCTTATCGGATGCAAGCGCTGTTGGGGCGCAGCCACTGGGACGCGGACCGGCTGCGGGACGAGGTTCGCGATTATGTGGTGGAGACGTTGGGCGATGCGGATGGCGTCTGATCGTCGACGAGACGGGATTTGTGAAGAAGGGCGATTATTCCGCCGGTGTCGCGCGTCAGTACTCGGGAACGGCGGGGCGGATCGAGAACAGCCAGATCGGCGTGTTCTTGGCTTACGCGAGCCGCTACAGCCAAGCGCTGGTCGATCGTCGGCTTTATCTGCCGGAGAGCTGGACAAAGGATCGGACGCGGTGTGCCAAGGCGTGGATTCCGGAGGCGGTGGCATCGCCACATGAGCCTGTGCATGCCGCCCTGGCGTTCCTCTCCAAGCCATCGGCCGATCTTCGCCGCAGCGCATGGAGCAAACCGAACGAAACGAGTCCAAAGGAACCAATCGCCGCCTGATCAGGATGGCTGCCCTCGTCCCGAGCGTCCCAGAGATCCGCTATCTCCTCGCCCGCACCCCTCATTTTCCCACCGACACAAAAGCCCTCCATCATCGCCTGGTCGCTATGGCGACGACGACATCAGGCCGCAGCCGCGATCTCACACTACAAACGGCGTGTGCATGCGCAACTGTAGTACCAACCACCTGTAGGGACGCGACCGGACTCAACCGCATCCACCCGAGTGCACGATACATTGCGAAGGGCCGACCGACCGTGGTGAGGTGTACTTTGGTCTCAAAAGATCTCAACGCCCGCGCGGAGGCGTGGCTTGCAGAATACGACTTACGAGGCGTGGCTACTTAGATCAGCAACCCGCCCGGTACAAATTCCGTCCCATTTCGACAAGGCTGAGATCGCTGCGTGCACTATTCGGGTGCAGGCGCCTGGGCCATTGCCTCTGGCAGAACGGGAAGCAGGATTAACTCTGTTGAGAAGAGGTTTGCGACTAGGATTGCGGCGTCGAGTTGGTCGATCCGTAGCCCCCTCGCTCCCACCGGTTATTGCGCCCTCTCCTTCGCACCGAATTAGCAAGCGCTGGTCGATACCCCGCGACCGGTAGCGGAGATACGCGTCCTGGTGGTGGCGGTCGAGCGCATTCTGGTTCCTGTAAATTAACCGTGCCAACGGATGAGTTCGTTCACGGTTTCGCTTCGGTCTCGATGTACGCCATGCCCTGCATTGTTCAGCAGGTGGAAGTCCGAATTCCTGATCAGCTTCGCCAGCCTCAGCCCCTGGTCTGCCGTCACGGTGGAGTCATTCTTTGACCAAATAATCAGCGTCTTCGCCCGGAGCCCATCAAGGTATGGGAAGATGTATTTTTGCTGTAGTACTACATAAAGACGCATGTCGATCTCTTCTTCCGGCAAGTTCCGGAAAATCTCGTATTGTCCGCGCGCTACATCCCGCCGATAGGCCTTTTGGATGGCGCTTTCCAAATCCTGCCCAAAGGCGCGGGTGGAGCTTCGCCACTCGGCGATGCATTCTTCTTCGCTCGGCATCGGGTCAGAATAGTTGTAAGATTGCCGGCAAGCCTGCATCCAAGCTTCATCACGGTCGTCTCCAAATGGCGGTGATACAGAGTTGGCAGTCAGCAATACCAATTTGGAAACAAGATCGGGACGCACAATCGCGACCCGCGCGGCGACGAATGATCCTTCTGAATGGCCGACTAGCGTAATCTGCTTCAGCCCCAATGCTTCGATGAAGCCAATCACGTGATCCACACGGCCGAGCCGGTTAATATATTTGCGATCGGCTGGATAGTCGGTCCCACCGAAATGGAGTTGATCAACGGCGATCACCCTAAATTGATCCGAAAGCCCGTTCAGCTGCCGAACAAAAGAAACTCTTCCATCTACGAAGGGGCCGGCGCCATGTAGACATATAATTGGCTCCCCTGTACCACTCTCGTAATACGACGTCGTGATACTACCAACAGATACACGGTGTTCAGCAATCATTATTTTCCATGTCCTCAGCAAAGTCCGCGCCGGGCCGCTCGCCGGAGCGGACCGTCCGGCCCTTCCTATAGACGAATAGCGCTCAAATAGAACCTATAGATGAATAGCGCTCAAATAGAAGTATACTGTTCAAACCGGTGCTTTGCGCTATTTATCCCTTTAGTAACGCAGGAATTCGTCGATTCCTGGCAATCGGCGCACACAAGCGGCGGCTGACGGTCGCCTGCTACACCGTCAGTATTCAAGGGGAATCAAATGGACACCTAGCAGGCTGTTGAAAAAGTGGCTCGCAGCGAGGCTGTGAGCGTGATTCAGTGTCTCCGGAGAGATTCGGAGCACGAGGCATGCGCGGCGGAGACGAACGGTCTGGCGAACTGTTCAGTTATGTTGATCTCGAGGCTCGGGTGCGGCGCGATCATCCGTTGCGCCGCATTCGGGCAATTGTGAACGAGGCACTGGCGGCGTTGGAGCGGGACTTGGCGGCGCTGTATTCGCCGATGGGGCGGCCTTCGATCCCGCCGGAAAAGCTGCTGCGAATGCTGCTACAGGCGTTCTACTCGATCCGCTCGGAGCGGCTTTTGATGGAGCGGCTGGAATACGACCTTCTGTTCCGCTGGTTCGTCGGCATCGGCATCGATGACGCGGCCTGGGACCATTCGGTGTTCTCAAAGAACCGCGACCGGTTGCTGGAAGGTGATATCGCGGCGAAATTCTTAGGCGCAGTGCTGGCGCAGCCTAAGGTGAGGAAGCTTCTGTCTACGGACCACTTCTCGGTCGATGGCACACTGATCGAGGCGTGGGCATCGATGAAGAGTGTCAAACCGAAGGACGGCTCGGGAGAGCCGCCGGCTGAAGGGGGCGGGCGAAACGCGGAAGCGGACTTCCATGGCCACAGCCGCTCGAACGACACACATGCCTCTACCACCGATCCGGATGCCCGGCTCTATCGCAAGGGCAAAGGAAAGGAGGCCAAGCTGTGCTTTATGGGACATGGCTTGATGGAGAACCGCCATGGCCTGCTGGTCGACGCCTGCCTGACACTGGCCGACGGACATGCTGAGCGGGTGGCCGCACTGCACATGATCGAACCTCGAGCGGAGCGGCCACAGGCGATCACGCTCGGCGCCGACAAGGCCTATTACGCGGAAGACTTCGTCAATGAGCTGCGCTCGATGAGGGTGACGCCGCACGTGGCGCAGAATATGAGCGGCCGCAGTTCCGCGATCGACGGGCGCACGACGCGGCATGGCGGCTATGCCGTCAGCCAGCGCATCAGGAAGCGCATCGAAGAGGCATTCGGTTGGATCAAGGTCGTGGCCGGCCAGCACAAGACCAGGTTCCGCGGTCGCGACCGTGTCGGATGGGCCTTCACCTTCGCAGCCGCTGCCTACAATCTGGTGCGACTGCCAAAGCTCATGGCGGAGACCGGCTGATGGCCAAGGTTCCCAGCTTCGCCAAGGCTTTTGCCGGCCGCTGGCGCATCGTCGAGATGGATGTTTGGGATAACGACTTCCTCGATCTCGTCGAGGAAGCGCATCTGACATTCAAAGGCTCGGCGGATGGCGAGATCGCCTTCGGCGCACTCAAGGGCTTCCTCGATGTCCGATATGGCACCCGCGATGGCTCAGCCTGCGCGGAATTCTCGTGGCAGGGACATGATGAGAACGACCCAGCCTGTGGCCGCGGCTGGGTTGTCTTTGGCACTGCAGGCCGCCTCGTCGGCCACTTCTACATCCACAACGCCGACGATTCAGGCTTGGTTTGCGAAAGAGCCTGACTTCTTCAACGGCCTGCTAGACGCAGGGGCGCCGCGCCAGTGCGGGATGACTTGCTTGCCGCTCCGACCGGTTCCAAAAAGAACCTGACCGCCGAAACCAGCGTTTGCTGCAAAACGGAGAGCTGAAGGGAGCATCTCGGTGCTAGATGACAACGATATCTGGAGCGTATCCATCCGGCGGAGAACTCGGCACCCTCGGCCAGGCTCAGGCCGCTTGTTTGCCGGCCTCGCGCCGGTCGCTCGGCAGTCCGGGCGATGGGCCGGCCACGCCTTCATCCGCGGCGGGCGGGCCAATGTCCGGCAGGCACTTTACACGCCCGCCCTCGTCGCATGCGCTTTAATCCCGATCTCAAGACTAAATGCAATCAGCTCAGAGCGGCAGGCAAAGCCTCAAAGGTTGCATTCCCCGCCATCATGAAGGCTCATCGTCCTCGCAAACGCCATGCTCGGGGATGATCAAAACTGGACTCCATCCCTTCCTTGACTAGCACGGATACTCTAGCCTGATAAAAATAGAAACCAATCTGCTGCGAACGCCCGATTTGAAGTCGGCCATCCCGCGGGTCCCGCTACTGACCCGCCAACATCATTTCTGCCGGCTGACGCACTTGTGGCGATGAATCGTTTCAGCGTGCCTGCCACCGAACCCTGAGGCGGCGGTCGACCCGCGAACAGAACAATGCATCGCCCTGAGCCCCCCGCGTGCAGAGCCGCAGCACCGCCTTCGTCCCGGCTCACGCTGTGTCATCAGGATCTGTTCTTCCGTTCGAGGCTTCAATTCCGTCAGCAGGAAGGTAATTGGCCGCACACCGTTCCTGTTCGCCAACGGGCGGGAATGGGGTGATGGACAAATCTATTAAGTCGACGGCACGCCGAAGTATTTGCTTCGTCTGAGCAAGGCTGGGCGAAGCGGCTATGACATGTCCGATGCGGTCTCGATAATCGCCTTTCCTTACGATCAGCGTCTTAGGTTTAACATAAATCATGACCTCGGCGACACCAGAGATAGCCGCCCACCGACTGTGATCATCGACCCAATCGAGGGTGCCGTCGTTAGCAGGAAGTAGGTATCCCGCAGCCGCAGCGTGCGAGTGCCGTGTGCCCAAGTCCCATTCGTTGCCAATGACAAGCTTGATGTGCTCGGCGATCATGTCGACGCCGCAAGCCAGCCGAACCAGTTCAGGATCGGCCCCGCAAACTAGACGCGGGTTGACTTCGATAACTACTGGGCCATGCCCCGTCCACCGGAATTCTATGTTCGTCGGTCCCCAGCCAAGGCCGAGAGCTCGCAAACATCGCAGCGAAACATCGGCGATCCTCTCGCGATCATCATCGGTCAGCGGCGCCGGATAAGACACCTCACGAAAGACGAAGTAGGGTGGGGGACCGAACTCACCGGAGCCAACGGCAATGAGCTCATTTCCCATCAGATGAGCGCAATAGAAGGGGCCGTCTGCGAACTCTTCGATCAGTACCCTTGGCGAAGACTGCCATACGTGCTTCCCGCTGAACAGATAAGTCGTATGTTCGGCTAACTCATCGAAATTGCGGCACAATCGAACGCCGTGGCTTCCGCTGCCTACCGCCGGCTTTAGAATCACTGGCAGGCCGATTTCTGCGGCAGCGACGTCTACCTCCGCCAGAGTCGCTGCCAAGCGATAAGCAGGGATTGAAACTCCTGCCTCCGCAAGGAGCTGACGTTGAGTAAATTTGTCGCAGCATCGTTCAATCGATGCAGAGTTCGGTCCCGGTAGGTTGAAGTGCCGGCAGAGCCTGCCAACTGTTGCATACACGTCTTCTAAGGCGCTCGTAATGCCAACAATGTCATAGCTCTCACGCAGACGGGAACATTCGCGAATTAGTGCATCAACATTGTCGGTGTCGACGCGGATTGCCTCCACGCTTTCCGCCGCGATATAGTCGTACCGACCTGGATCAGCCGATAAAGTAATTGGATGAAGACCAAGACGCCGGGCCGCTTGGATGAACCGCAGCCCAGTGCTTATGGTACCTTCAACAAGAATGAGCGCTCTTCTTTCCATTGGTTGACCTCCGTTCGCGGCCCTGCGCGGCGTTCTGAACCTAGATCGGCATCCGCGCTTCTTCAGCCGCGCGTGACCTCAGACCTTTGCGACCGTACCACTTGCAGCGATTTGCAGCTGTGAAGATTCTGTCAAGATTGTTTGAAGTGTCTATCGTTCTATCGTTGAGGGCCGCGATCTTTGAGCGCGCTCTTTGTAGGGCATGCCAGTTCCACGGCAGAAGATCATGAAGGCGGGTCGGCAGGTTGTCGGCGATGGGCCCTACTCCCTGATCACGATGGCACTCTCGAGTGGTTCGACAGCGACTGGCGGGCGGCGACTATGTCAGGTGTACCTCGAGGAGGAAAAGGACACACCGCGTCCAAACCGGGAGCGCAACAATCTCGTCCGCTATCGTAGATCGCATCAAGGCAATCCTCGCCCGCCCCGGAAAGCTGCAGAGAAGCTCGTTCTGCGTACGGCTGAAAGGAATGCCCCCGCCGAAGAGAGGCCGAGCCGGTGGCGCCGTAGTCTCGCCCGGCATCGCTAAAGGCAACCTGCACCAAGATCGACCTTACCGTCCAGACCAGCGATGCCGTTGTTAACCATGCCACGCAGACTGATTTGCGATTAGCCCGGATATCTCACACTGTCTTCCGGCGTATGTCTGTGCGCGGCATATTTGCGAGGGCATGAGTTGCGCGCAAGGGCTGTCGCCGCTCGAAGCGGTCGTTGTGGTTCGGCGATATCCTTGTTGTTGACGGGAGGGGTGGATCCGGGCGCTCAGATGGCGGCTGCCGATAGTCTGGCGTAGGTCAGGGCCCACTCGCGCTGGAAGGGGCAGGCCGAGTTCATGGCCAGCCTGATACGGCGCACCGAGACGCTGACCCGGGCGCCGATCTTGAACAGCTTGCGGCGGATGGTGGCGCAGCTTGCCCTGGCGAGGCGGGTGTTGGCCAGGCCGATGCGGCGCAATGCGCGGACCAGCACATAGGCCATCGAGGCGAACCAGAGCCTGAGCTGGTTGGCCCGCGTGGTGGCGGCCGAGGTGCGGTCGGCGAACAGATCGAGCTGGCATTCCTTGATGCGGTTCTCCATCTCGCCACGGGCACAGTAGAGGTCTTCATAGAGGCTCTGTGCCGGCCTGGCCTCGGCGTCGAGCGAGGTGACGACGAAGCGCGGGTTGGCCTCACCTTGCGTCCATTCGGCCTTGGCCACGACCCGGCGCCGGCGGCCCCAGCTCTTGCGCGTGGACCACAGGAAGTACTTGAAGCGGCGGGCGGGCCGGCTGGTGAGGGAGCTCTCTGCTCTGGCCTGCTCCAGTTCAGCCGCGATGTGCCGAGCCAGCCGGACATTGCGGGCCAGGCCGAACAGGTAGTCGACGGCGTTCTGCTCGCACCAGGCCATCAGCTCCTCACGGGCGAAGCCGGAATCGGCGCGCAGCACGATGCGCAGCTTGGGCCTCGTCGTGACCCTCGCGGCATCTCTGGTGGCGGTTATCCTGGGGCTGATCGTCGGCCTGATCCGGATCTCGCCCCTTTGGCCGCTCCGCTGGTTCGGCGTCGCCTATATCGAAGTCTTTCGCGGA
>NZ_RZSR01001201.1:0-1511 GCF_004023265.1 Mesorhizobium sp. M1A.F.Ca.IN.020.06.1.1 | reverse complement strand
GCGCACGGCCTGTTCTCGATGGCGCTGGTGACGATGATCGTCGGCACGCGGCTCAGCAGCCTCGACCGCAACCTGGTCGAGGCCTCGAGCGATCTCTATGCAACACCGCTGACGACGTTCCGCTCGATCGTGCTGCCGCAGATCATGCCGGCGGTGATCGCCGGCTTCCTGCTCGCCTTCACCTTCTCCTTCGACGACTTCATCATCGCCTTCTTCGTCGCCGGCGCGCAGACGACCTTGCCGATCTATGTCTTTGCCTCGATCCGACGCGGCGTGACGCCGGAGATCAACGCCATCGCGACGATCGTGCTCGCCGCCTCGGTGCTGCTCGTCCTGCTCGCGCAATGGCAGCTCGGCCGACGAAAACCATTGCCGTGAAAGACAGATCCATGATTTTGAAAGATCGCATCGCCGTGGTGACGGGCGCCGGGTCGGGCATCGGGCGCGCCGGCGCCATGATCATGGCGCGGGAAGGGGCTGTCGTGGTGATCGCCGACCGGGATCCGGCGGCAGGCGAGGCCACGGCGGCCGCTATCCGCGCAGCCCGCGGCCGGGCCGAAGCGGTTGCGACTGATGTCGCCAACGACACGGCGGTCGAGGACCTCATAGCGGGAACGCTCGGCAAGCACGGCCGGATCGATATCCTGCACAGCCATGCCGGCATCCAGGTCGGCGGCACGCTGACGGAAGTCAGCACCGACGGCATGGATGCGTCGTGGCGGATCAATGTGCGGGCGCAGTTCCTCGCGGCGAAGACCGTCATGCCGGCGATGATCGCGCAGGGCGGCGGCGTCATACTCAACACTGCGTCCAATTCCGGCGTCTTCTACGATCGCGAGATGATCGCCTATGCTACGTCCAAGCATGCGGTGGTGGCGATGACCAGGCAGATGTCGCTCGACTACGCCAAGCACAATGTGCGCATCAACGCGCTCTGTCCGGGCTGGGTCGACACGCCGTTCAACGAGCCGTTCATCACCCAGATGGGCGGACGCAACGCGATCGAAAACTATGTCCGGACCAAGATCCCGATGGGGCGCTGGGCGAGCGCGCAGGAAATCGCCGAAGCAATCCTGTTCCTGGTCTCCGACCGCTCGTCCTTCATGACCGGCCAGGCGCTGGTCGTCGACGGCGGCGAAAGCATCGGCTGAGGCGCGCTTGGCGAGCGATCTACCGGTCGACTGGATTTCCGAATGCCGGATCGCGACGTCGCGAGTAGGTGTCGATACGCGGCAGATCGTCGGAGAATTCCAGCCAGGGCAGACGCAGCCGCCAATAGGCGTGGGCTTGTGGCCGAAACCGCTCCGGATGGTCCAAGAAGCCGATCGTGACATAAAGCTCGTCGTTCAGTCCCTCGTCGCGATAGGCGATCGAGGTGCCACATTTCTCGCAGAAGCTGCGGACGATGCCCCGGGTCTTCGAGAATTCCCTGGGCTGGCCGCGGGTCAAGCGGATCTGGTCCGGCCGGTAACCGATCCAGATGGTCAGCGGGCTTCCGATCGCCCGGCGGC
>NZ_RZSR01001200.1:0-1513 GCF_004023265.1 Mesorhizobium sp. M1A.F.Ca.IN.020.06.1.1 | reverse complement strand
GGGTAGGCTCCTCGACGAGCCGGACATCCTGCTCGTCGAGGAGCCTACCCAGGGCGTGGACGTAGGCGCGCGATCGGAAATCTACTCCATACTTCGCTCTATTGCCGGCAAAGGTACCACCATCCTTGTGCTGTCGTCCGACGCAACCGAGATAGCAGGCCTTTGCGATCGGGTCGTCGTCTTTTCGCGCGGTCAGGTCGTCGCAGAATTGAAGGGCGATGACGTCACCGAAAGCAGCATAACCAGCGCAGTGCTGACAACGAAGACAGTGCGCGAGAAGCGCGGCAATGCGGCAAGCGCCCTGCGCGCCTGGGCGGCAGGCAATTGGTCGCCGGTGGCCATGGTGGCGATCGCGATATTGCTGGTCGGCCTTGTCGGAACATATCTCAACGAATTCTACCTGACCCCGCGCAATTTCGGTGGACTTCTTGCCCTTGTCGCGACGCTTACGCTGGTCGCATACGGCCAGCAGCTTGTCATGCTGATCGGTGGTATCGACCTGTCGGTCGGGCCGCTCATGGGATTGGTAGGCGTGGTCGGGTCGTTCTACCTAACGGCGGACCATTTTGCTGGCGATTACTGGATAGGGTTCGCCCTCATGATGGCGGTCGCGCTGTGCTTAGGCATCGTGAACTGGATACTTGTCGATCCTCTCGAGTTCCATCCGATGGTTGGAACCCTGATAACCTACATGGCGGTCCAGGCCATTTCGCTTTTGTTGCGTCCTGCGCCTGACGGGATGATCGACTACGACCTCATCGATGCGATCACGTCGCGCGTCGGCTTCGTTCCGTTGCTGTTCATTGGCGCTCTGCTGCTCGGGCTTGTCCTGGAATTTTTGCTCTATCGGTCCCTGCTTGGCGTCAGTCTCAGGGGGCTGGGTTCCCGTGAAGATGTCGCAAATCTCGTCGGCATCGCCCCAAGGCGAATGAAGTTCATCGCCTATGTCGGATGCTCGCTGCTCGCCGGCCTTGCCGGCATCGCCCTCATGACGCAGGTCGGCATCGGCAATCCGACCGCCGGCGTGAACTACACGCTTTCCAGCGTGGCTGCGGCGGTCATTGGCGGCGCGAGCCTGATGGGCGGCAGGGGCTCGTTCCTGGGGGCGTTTCTTGGCGCGCTGCTCGTCATACAGGTCAATTCTGTCGCGGCATTCCTCGGCCTGCGGGATGCTTGGCAGTTCCTGTTCCTTGGGATCGTAATTCTGTTCAGCGTGGCCTTCTATTCGAAGAGCCGCCAGGTTTACGAGACCTGACACATGAACCAGTCCATCGGTGAAACCCCGTCATTGGCGCAGCCTTCAACTGCCGCCCGACCTGCCAACTGGCGCTCGATGACGCGCATAAACCAGTATCAGTGGGTCTGGCCGGGCACGATCGTCCTCTTCGTGCTGAGCTACTTCGTGGCGCCCGGAACGCTGAGGTCCGCATCCATTTTCACCATGCTACCTTTCGCGGCAATGCTGGCGGTGGTGGCGATCGGTCAGACGCTGGTCGTGCAGCAGCGCGGGATC
>NZ_RZSR01001199.1:0-1513 GCF_004023265.1 Mesorhizobium sp. M1A.F.Ca.IN.020.06.1.1 | reverse complement strand
GCGCGACTTCCTGCGCGTGCGCGTGATGAACGTCTACGACCTGCTCGACGAGCAGCTTTCCGACGACAGGCTGAAAGGCCTGCTCGCTTTCGACGCGACACTGGGCAGCCATCTCGGTCCGCGCTCGCCGACATCGCTGCTCGGCCTCTACTATCGGCTCGCTGGCGAGATCGGCGGGTTCGCCGGCGCGCAGATACAGCCCAAGGGTGGCATGGGCGCGGTCGTTGCCGCCATCCGCTCGGCGGCCGAGCAAGCGGGTGTTTCGATCCGTCTGGCTTCGCCGGTCGCCAAGGTCGTCGTCGAGAAGGGCCGTGCCGTCGGTGTCGTCACGCAGGGCGGCGAAGCGCTGCGCGCAAAAGCGGTCGTCTCGGCCATCAATCCCGCAACGACGATCCTCAATCTGGCTGGGCCGCGCGAGGTCGACACCGGTTTCGTGCGCAAGGTGAAGAACATCCGGATGAAGGGCGATGCGGCGAAGCTCCATCTCGCGCTCGACCGGCCGCCGCAATTTGCCGGCGTCGACGCCGCTGGCCACAAGGGCCGACTCGTCATCGCGCCTTCGCCGGACCATGTCGAGGGCGCCTTCAACCCGTCGAAATATGGCGAGTTCTCGCCCGAGCCGGTGATGGAGATCACGCTGCCCAGCCTGGTCGATCCTTCGCTGGCACCCTCCGGCGCCTGCGTGCTGTCCGCGGTCGTGCAGTACGCGCCCTATGCGCTGAAACAGGGCTGGACCGCCGGCAAGCCGCAGTTCCTCAAGGCGATCATGGCGCAGCTCGAAGCCTATGCGCCTGGCATCGGCGCCACGGTGCGTCATGCCGAGTTGCTGACTCCGGACGACATCGAGGGACGCTACCGAATGCCTGGCGGCCACTGGCACCACGGCGAGTTGCAGGCCGACCAGATGCTGATGTCGCGGCCGGTCTCCGGTTGGTCGGGCTACGACACGCCGCTCGAAGGGCTGTTCCTTGCCGGCGCCGGTTCGCATCCCGGCGGCGGCATCTCCGGCGCCCCCGGCCTCAACGCCGCACGCCGCATCATCGCGATGAGGGCATGAGATGATTTCGCCATTCACAAACGCAGCGCTCTACGACGCCAACACGAATACTCATGTGAAAATCAATTCCGCCCGCACCCTTGCGCAATCCCACTTCCGCACGCTTCGGCTCGGCACACCTTTCCAGCCGCGCATCGACGCGCTGGCGCTGACAAACGACTGGTACAACTGGGCCGGCTACCGCGCGCCGCATTCGCTCTGGGACGAGGAGCTGGAGTATTTTGCCATTCGCAGCCAGGCGGCACTCTTCGACATCTCGCCGATGACGAAATACCGGATCGAGGGTCCGGACGCTGAAGCCTATCTCGACCGTGTCACGCTGCGCGACGTGACCAGACTGAAGCCGGGCCGCGTCCACTACACCGCCTGGTGCGACGACGAGGGTTTCGTCCTCGATGACGGCACGCTGTTCCGGCTGTCGCCGACGCGCTTTCGGCTGTGCTCGCAGGAGCGGCA
>NZ_RZSR01001198.1:0-1514 GCF_004023265.1 Mesorhizobium sp. M1A.F.Ca.IN.020.06.1.1 | reverse complement strand
GGCAATGGTCGATCGCGGAAGGATCGGCTTTGTTCAGAACCGCGGCGGCAGCCGTCGCGACGAACCCGTCGAGCAGCACAGGAATCTTCTGCATGCGGGCTGCGAGAATGGCGCCGCAGATTGCCGCGAACTCCCGCCCGCCGACGCGGCGCAAGGCCTCGAGCGGATCGCCGAGACCGGAGCCGTGGAAAGCAAGCGCCCGGTCGACCGCTTCGGCCTTGCGCGCCATCATCGCCGTGTCCGCCCCCGATCCAGGTCCAACCCAGTCGGACCCCTTGCCGCCAAAGAGGGCAGCGCTGAGCGCGGCCGCGATGGTTGAATTGCCGACGCCCAGATCGCCAAGGCAAAGAAGATCGGCGCCGCCCGCGACCGCTTCCATGCCGAAGGCCATGGTGGCGGCGCAGCCGCGCTCGTCGAGGGCCGCTTCTTCGGTGATGTCCCCCGTCGGAATATCCAGCGCCAGGTCGAAGACCTTCAGGCCGAGATCGTTGGCGATGCAGATCTGATTGATCGCTGCACCTCCGGCGGCGCAGAGTTCGACGGCATTGGCGGTCGCCGAAACCGGCCGCGGCGAAATGCCATGCCGAACGGCACCGTGGTTGCCGGCAAAGATCGCCACAAGCGGACGATTGACGGCCGGCGGCGCACGCCCGCTCCAAGCGGCGAGCCATGCCGCGACATCTTCAATCCGGCCAAGCGAAGCTTTCGGCTTGTCGGCCTTGGCAAACAGGGTGCGAACGCGGGTTTCGGCGGCGGCGTCGGCCGGCGGCAGCGTTGCCAGCAGAGTGCGGAAATCATCGAAAGGCTTTGCGGTCATATCGAATGCGGTCTCTTTGCAGGAACAGCCAGCGGCATAGCCGCCTTCACCGCCTGGCACAACCGCCCGGCAATGCCGCGAAAGCGCCGGTCGACGGCGCATCGCGAAGGGCTTGCATTGGCGTTGCGGTTGCACCATGTGGAGTGAAGGCAAGAGAACAGCATGACCGCCATCGAGTCTCCCTGCATACTCGTCTGTTCCATCGACATGAAAACCGGCTTCTGTTTCGGTTGCGGCCGCACGCGCGATGAGATCGCCGGGTGGATCGCGATGACGCCGGAAGTCCGGCGTGCAGTCATGGCCGAGTTGCCGGCGCGGCTGGAGACGGTCGAACGCCGGCCCCGCCGCGAGACGCGGCGCGCCCGCATGGCGCGCGAGCGCGGCGTGCTGTGAAAGAGCTGGCTGTAAGAAAGGGCTGGCCATGAATCGCCTGTTCTGGGTCGTCATGCTGGTGATCGGCGCCGGCTTGATCCTGCTGATGATGAATGATTCCGCCGGCCGCACCTTCGGCATCGAGAACAACGATTTCAGCAGGCTGATCTGGGTTGGAGTCCTGGTGGCGGTAATCGGCGCCAGCCTTATTCGCTCTGGCCGGCCGCTCGGTGACATGGCGCGCAACTTCGGCGTCTGGGCGGCAATCGTGCTGGCGCTGATCGCCGGCTACCAGTACCGCTACGAGCTGCAGGATGTTGTCAGC
>NZ_RZSR01001197.1:0-1523 GCF_004023265.1 Mesorhizobium sp. M1A.F.Ca.IN.020.06.1.1 | reverse complement strand
GGATTTCCCGAAATGCGGTTTCCACTTTTCGGGCTCATGCTCTAGACCTGATTCACACCCTTTCCGGATTGCTGTTGGCGGGAGGCGCTGGTGGAAGGCCAGGACAGAGAGACGACCGGCGCCAGAACCGTCGAGGAAGGCGGCGCCGACATCTATGGCGAGGACGGCGCCGTCCGTTCTGCCTTCCTTGCGCAGATCGGCGCGGCCATCGCCGATCGCGACACGCTCATCTTAAAACGCGAAGTCGACGACCTGCATCAGTCGGAACTCGGCGATCTGCTGGAAGCACTCCATCCCGAGCAGCGCCGCGCGCTGGTCGAATTGCTTGGCTCGGATTTCGACTTTTCGGCGCTGACCGAGGTCGACGAGGCGATCCGGCTCGACATCGTCGACAATTTGCCCAACGAGCAGATCGCGCAGGCGGTGCAGGAACTTGATTCCGACGACGCCGTCTACATCCTGGAAGACCTCGACCAGGAGGACCAGGACGAGATCCTGTCGCAACTGCCGTTCACCGAGCGCATCCGGCTGCGGCGCGCGCTCGACTATCCGGAAGAGACGGCCGGCCGGCGCATGCAGACCGAGTTCGTCGCCGTGCCGCCGTTCTGGACCATCGGCCAGACGATCGACTACATGCGCGAGGACAAGAACCTTCCCGATCGCTTCAGCCAGATCTTCGTCATCGACCCGAGCTTCAAACTGCTCGGTGCCATCGATCTCGACCAGATCCTGCGCACCAAGCGCGCGGTGAAGGTCGAGGAGGTGATGCATGAGACGCGCCATGCCATCCCCGCCACCATGGACCAGGAAGAGGCGGCGCGGGAATTCGAGCAATACGACCTGCTCTCGGCCGCCGTGGTCGACGAGAACGAGCGTCTGGTCGGCGTGCTCACCATCGACGACGTGGTCGACGTCATCCAGCAGGAGGCAGAGGAGGACCTTCTGCGCATGGGCGGCGTCGGCGACGAAGAGCTATCCGACACCGTGCTTGCGACCTCGCGATCGCGTGTGCCGTGGCTGCTCGTCAATCTGGTCACGGCGTTTCTCGCGGCCTCGGTGATTGGCCTGTTCGACCAGACCATCGAGCATATCGTGGCGCTCGCTGTGCTGATGCCGATCGTTGCCGGCATGGGCGGCAATGCCGGCTCGCAGACGATGACCGTCACGGTGCGGGCGCTGGCGACCAGGGATCTGGACATCTACAACGCCGCCCGGATCATCCGCCGTGAGGTGGGAGAGGGCTTCATCAACGGCATCGTCTTTGCGGTGCTGATCGGCATGGTTGCTGGACTGTGGTTCCACGATCCCAACCTGGGCGGCATTATCGCGGCGGCGATGATCATCAACATGTTCGCGGCGGCCCTGGCAGGCATTCTCATCCCGCTGCTGCTCGACCGCTTCAAGATCGACCCGGCGGTAGCCTCCGCCGTCTTCGTCACGACCGTCACCGACTGCGTCGGCTTCTTTGCATTCCTCGGATTGGCCACGTGGTGGTTTGGCGTTCCCTGAGACAGTGCTATAAT
>NZ_RZSR01001196.1:0-1523 GCF_004023265.1 Mesorhizobium sp. M1A.F.Ca.IN.020.06.1.1 | reverse complement strand
TCATTCTGTCAATGTCGCGGTCCAAGTCACCGTCATTCTCGTAATCGCGAAGATGGTTGAAAATTAGCCTAGCCTGTGACAAAAGGCGTGTCGAATGTGACGGGACGCGACTATCCGCTTCTGCCGAATGTAAGAAGAAGTAGGAAAAACAAAGACTTCTTCACATTTTGGAAGCGCAGTTCAGGAGAGTTTGAGCCGCATTGGCGGTCAAATCACCAGGTTCCGTACCAAAGCCATTTCCGGCAAGAATATACCGGCAGGCTGTAAACGGCTAAGGACCGTTTGGCAGCCTCGTTGGTGAAAACAAAGGTTTTAGGATGCAGGTCACCGAAACGCTCAACTCCGGTCTCAAGCGCGAGATCAAGATCACCGTGCCGGCCGGTGACATGGAAGCCAAGCTGATGGCGCGGCTGAACGACGCCCGCGGCAAGGTGCGGATCAACGGTTTCCGCCCGGGCAAGGTGCCGGTGCAGCACCTGCGCAAGATGTACGGCAAGTCGTTCATGGCCGAGGTGGTCAACGAGATCCTCAACGACTCGACCCGCTCGATCATCTCGGGCCGCGGCGAAAAGGCCGCCATGCAGCCTGAAGTCATCATGACCGAGGACGAGAAGGAGGCGGAGAAGATCCTGGCTGGCGGCGCCGACTTCGAGTTCCGCCTCAATTACGAGGTCATCCCGGCCATCGAGGTCAAGGATTTCTCCGACATCAAGGTGACGCGTCAGGTTTACGACGTGCCGGAATCGGAGGTCGACGACCAGGTGAAGCGGGTCGCTGAATCGGCTCGCAGCTACGAGCCCAAGGAGGGCAAGGCCGCCGAAGGCGATCGCGTGAGCATCGATTATGTCGGCAAGATCGGCGGCGAGGCGTTCGCCGGCGGCGCCGGCACCGACCAGCCGCTGGTGCTGGGCTCGAAAGAGTTCATCCCGGGCTTCGAGGACCAACTGGTCGGCACCAAGGCGGGCGATGAGAAGCAGGTCACGGTGACCTTCCCGGAGAACTACCAGGCAGCGCATCTGGCCGGCAAGGAAGCCACCTTCGACGTCACCGTCAAGGAAGTGGCCAAGCCCGGCGCGCTCGAGATCAATGACGAGACGGCCAAGAACCTTGGCCTGGAATCGCTGGAGCGCCTGCGCGAGATCGTGCGCGGCCAGATCGAGAACCAGTTCGGTTCCATGACCCGCCAGAAGGTGAAGCGCCAGCTCCTCGACCAGCTCGATGCCGCCTATTCCTTCGAGGCGCCGTCGAAGCTCGTCGAGGCCGAGTTCAACAACATCTGGGCGCAGGTCAACCGCGACCTCGAAGCCGCCGGCCGTACCTTTGCCGACGAAGAAACGACGGAGGAAGAGGCGCGCGCCGAATATATGCGCCTGGCCGAACGTCGCGTGCGTCTCGGCTTGGTTCTTGCCGAGATCGGCGAGAAGGCCGGGGTCACCGTGTCGGACGATGAACTGCAGCGCGGCCTGTTCGAGCAGGTTCGCCGCTTCCCGGCCAACCAGCAGCAGGAAGCTTTCGAGTTCTAC
>NZ_RZSR01001195.1:0-1524 GCF_004023265.1 Mesorhizobium sp. M1A.F.Ca.IN.020.06.1.1 | reverse complement strand
GCCGGCATCCTCGCGGGCATTGCGGCGTTGTTCGTCGCCGCCAAGGCGCTGCAGGTGCTTGGCCGCATCGGCGGCACGCCGGCGGGGGCGCAGGTGCTGGTGATGGTTCTGCTGCCCTTCGTCGCCTATCTCATTGCCGAGCATGTCGGCGCTTCCGGGATTCTGGCCGCGGTCACCGCCGGCCTGGTTACGGGCACCTCCGGCATTTTCCGCCATCTCTCGGTCTCGGCGCGGATTCAGGCGATGTCGCTATGGTCGATGCTGACCTTCGTCTTCAACGGCGCTCTCTTCATCCTGCTCGGCCTGCAGCTTCCTGACATCATTCGCAGGGTCCCGCCGGAGCTCACCAGCCGGCACTGGCTGTTCGAGCCGGTGCTGACCGTGCTCATTTTGACGCTCTGCGTGATCGGCCTGCGCTTCCTCTGGATCTGGATCGGCGACATGGCATCGATGATCGCCGCGCGGCTCGGCAAGCGCAAGGCAGAGCCCTTTGGTTTCCGCGTCAGGCTTGCCGGATCGGTGGCCGGCGTGCGCGGCGCGATCACGCTTGCCGGCATCCTGTCGCTGCCGCTCGCGCTGCAGGATGGCTCGCCCTTTCCAGCGCGAGACGTGGTGATCTTCCTCGCCGCCGGCGTCATCATCTGCTCGCTGGTCATCGCCAGCCTTGCTTTGCCGAGGATCGCCCGCGGGCTGGTCGAGCCAGGCGAGGATCCGGGTGCGGCCGAGGAGCGGCGGGCGCGTGCGGGCGCTGCCAAGGCCGCCATCGCCAAGATCGAGAGCCTCGCCAGCGAGGGCGGCGAAGGCGAGGCGGCCGAGGCCCGGCTCGCGGTCGCCGACAGCATCGTTGCCGGCTACCGGCGCCGCATCGCGGCTTCCGACGAGGCCGAAGAGGCGCGCGCCGAGGCGCGCGAATCCGGGCGGCTGGAGCTTGAGCTCAGGCACGCCGGCATAGAGGCGGAGCGCGCCGCCGTGCGCGCCATGTTCCGCACCCGCCAGATCAACGACCACACGATGCGGGCGCTGCTTTCCGAGATCACTTTGACAGAAGCGCTGCTCAAAAGCCGGCGCGACCGGAAATAGTGTTCAGCCGATTTGCTTGGCGCAATCCGGCCAGCAAATTTCGCGCCGCAAACGTGGCGGGCTCCAAACAACTGTGTTAATGGCGCGGCGACCTCGCAGACCTCCGGCCCCAAGGGAAAGCAAGCCATGTCAAATGCCGCGGCAGCCGCCAACAAATTCGAATCCTTCTTCGAGACCACGCTTGCCGACGCCGATCCGGAAATTTTCGGCGCCATCCGCAACGAGCTTGGCCGCCAGCGCCATGAGATCGAACTGATCGCCTCGGAAAACATCGTGTCCCGCGCCGTGCTCGAGGCGCAGGGGTCGATCATGACCAACAAATATGCCGAGGGTTATCCGGGCAAGCGCTATTACGGCGGCTGCCAGTTCGTCGACGTGGCCGAGGAACTGGCCATCGAGCGCGCCAAGAAGCTTTTCGGCTGCAACTTCGCCAATGTCCAGCCG
>NZ_RZSR01001194.1:0-1528 GCF_004023265.1 Mesorhizobium sp. M1A.F.Ca.IN.020.06.1.1 | reverse complement strand
GCCTTCCTGCTCCAGCATCTGGGCGCGCGCTTCCGTGCCGATCACCGACTGGAAGTCGCGCACCAGCTCCGGATAGGGATGCGGGCCGGCGGCGGTGCCGATCAGGTAATAGGTGTCCTCGACATTGGTGACCCAGTCACGCAGAGCTTCGTTCATGGCGTCCTTCAGCGTGCCGTGGCCGGCGGTGACCGGGCGCACCTCGGCGCCGAGCAGCTTCATGCGAAAGACGTTCGGGCTCTGGCGGGCGACGTCGGTGGCACCCATGTAAACCACGCAAGGATAGCCGAAGCGCGCAGCGACCGTGGCGGAAGCGACGCCATGCTGGCCGGCACCGGTCTCGGCGATGATGCGCTTCTTGCCCATGCGCTTGGCGAGCAGGATCTGGCCGAGGCAATTGTTGATCTTGTGCGAGCCGGTGTGGTTCAGGTCCTCGCGCTTGAAATAGACCTTGGCGCCGCCCCCGAGGCCCTTCGCCGAGGAAACCTCCCGAAGATGCCTTGTCAGGCCTTCGGCGAAATAGAGCTTGGACGGTCTACCGGCATAATGGGTCGAAAGGTTCTCCAGCTCCGCCTTGAACTCCGGATCATTCTTGGCCTTGTTCCACTGCTCTTCGAGATCGAGGATCAGCGGCATCAGCGTCTCGGCGACGAAGCGGCCGCCGAAAATGCCGAACATGCCCTGCTCGTCGGGCCCGGTGCGGAAGGAATTGGGCATAGCCGGCCTGTTCATCGCCGATCTCCTGAGTCTTTGCTTCTGAGCACGTCCTTATCGGAAAACCGGTTCCCACTTTTCCGGGACATGCTCGGGTTTGAAAACTTCCTCAGGCGGCGCGGTCGTCGCGCGCGGCCCTGACGGCCCGGAAAAACTGCTCGATCAGCGCCGGATCCTTGACGCCCGGAGCGCTCTCCACGCCGGAGGAGATGTCTATCCCGGGCGGATTGGCCAGTCTGAGGGCATCGCCGACATTGGCGGCGTTGAGCCCTCCGGAAAGCATGTAATCGAGGCCGGCGTCAAGGCCAGCAAGGATGCGCCAGTCGAAGGCGACGCCGTTGCCGCCCGGCAATTGCGATCCCTGGGGCGGCTTGGCGTCGAACATGACGCGGTCGGCAACGCCGACATACGGCTTTATTCGCTCGAGATCCGCGGCTTCGCTGACCGACAGCACTTTCATCACCGGCAGGCCATGGCGAGCCTTGAGTTCCGCCACACGCTGGGACGTTTCGGAGCCATGCAGTTGCAGCATATCCGGCTGCATCCTCGCGACAATATCGTCGAGAAAGTCATCATCCGCATCGACGGTGACGGCAACCGCCTTGGCCTTTCCGATGGCCGCCTGGCGCAGACGGCCGGCCTCGGCCGAATGGACGAAGCGCGGGCTTTTGGCAAAGAAGATGAAGCCGACATGGCTGGCCCCGCCGGCGAGCGCGGCGGCCATCGCGGCGTCGGTCTTCAATCCGCAGATCTTGATGTCGAGCGTCATGGCGCGGGATTGGCACGAAAAGCCGCAAGAGTCGAGAAAAAGCATGCC
>NZ_RZSR01001193.1:0-1530 GCF_004023265.1 Mesorhizobium sp. M1A.F.Ca.IN.020.06.1.1 | reverse complement strand
GGGATGATGCGCGAACGGGTCGACCGACGCGGCCTTGCCGGCCCCCGCGATGATCATCAGCATCGGCGTATGGATGATGTAGAGCGGGTAGGAGACCCGCCCCAGCCAGCCATAGAAGCTAGCCAGTCGCGGCGCCGTCGGTGCCACCGCGCCGGTCACCACCATCAGCGGGAACACGACGGCGATAGAGGCGAGGTCGTAGGCGACACGCCCGGCAGCACCCGCAGGCGCGATGGCGAAGACGATCAGCGTAAGCAGGATCGCGGCCTCGACCCACCAGCCCCGCCGCAGAAAGCCGAGGCCATCCTGGTAGTGCGCCATCGACCGGCAGAGCAGCACGCCGAGGAAGAAGGAGAACGACACGCGCGGGAGCCCGCTGATGATGGTCTTGCCGGTCATGCCGAAATCGAGCGTGCCGGCAAGTGCCGAGGCGACGATCAGCAGCACCAGGCTGACGGCTACCAGCACCGTCAGCACACGTTTCGACAGCAGTAAGAAGACGGCGGCATAGGCGATGTTGACGATCAGCTCGAAGAACAGCGACCACGAAGCGGGATTGAGCGGAAAGATCGTATGGTAGGCATCGCCGACCAGCGGAATGAAGAGCATGCCTGTCGTGAGCTGCGTGCCGATCTCCGACAACGGCATGTATTCTGTCGCAATCAGCCTGTTCTTGACCAGCAGATAGAAGCAGCCGAGCAACGTGCCGGCGAGGTAGAGCGGGTAGAGGCGTATCAAGCGGATGGCCAGGAAGGTGCCGAAGCCCATGCCGTTCTCGATCTTGCGGTCGTAAGCGTGGGCGATGACGAAGCCGCTGAGCAGGAAGAACAGGTCTACCGCAAGATAGCTCGACGGCAGCACTTTGCCGTCGGCCAGAAAGGGCGAGAAGTGATAGAGCATCACGCTGATCGCCGCCACGCCGCGGATGGCGTCGAGGTTCAGGTAGACGTGACGCGGAGCGGCAGGCTGCATTCTATGCCTTCAAGCGGTCCAAACAGATTGCTCGCCCGCACCTTGGCGCGAACGAGCCTGACTTGTTCCTCCCGCGGACCGCGCTGAGCGAGGCCCGGGCGCCCGGCTACTGGCTGGCCATGGGTGGGCCGCCGGCACTCGGCGCCAGCTTCACCTTGATGACGTCGCCCGGCAGCACCGGCGTGTCTTCCTTGGCGTCGATCTCGCTGGTCTTGCCGTCGGCAACACGCACCAGCGAATACAGCAGGGCCGGTTCCTGGCCGCCTGTTATGGCAGCCGCCATTGCGGGATCCGAGGCCGCGGCGATCAGGCCCTTCTGCATGGCAGTCCTCAGCGTCGCCTCGTTCAGGTCGGCCTCGGCCTGCTGCCGGCTCGCGGCCAGGTTGGAATTGAGCGTGTTGCGGGCATCGATGGCGTCCTGATCAGCTTTGCTGATCGATTGCTTGGCGGTGAGGATGGCCGTCTCATAATCCAAGATCTTGCCCTGCAGGTCCGCCACCGACTGTTTCGAATCGAGCAGTCGCGCATTGGCGACAAGGCCCTTCTGGGCCAGCGGAC
>NZ_RZSR01001192.1:0-1531 GCF_004023265.1 Mesorhizobium sp. M1A.F.Ca.IN.020.06.1.1 | reverse complement strand
CGCCCGCCGGGTTTCCGAGACGCTCGGGATCCCGCATTACGTGCTCGACTATGAAGAGCGCTTCCGCAAGGCCGTCATCGATCCCTTCGCCGAGAGCTACGTCGCCGGGGAGACGCCCATCCCCTGCGTGTCCTGCAACCAAACGGTCAAGTTCGCGGACCTTTTGGCCACCGCCCAGGATCTCGGCGCCGATGCTTTGGCCACGGGCCATTACATCCGCTCGCGCGCCAATGGCGCGCATCGCGCGCTCTACAGGCCGGTCGATGCAGACCGCGACCAGAGCTATTTCCTATTCGCCACGACCCAGGCGCAGATCGACTATCTGCGCTTCCCGCTCGGCGGACTTCCCAAGCCGCAGGTGCGGGCGATCGCCGAGGAGATGGGGCTGACGGTCGCCGCCAAGCAGGACAGCCAGGACATCTGCTTCGTGCCGCAGGGCAAGTACTCCGACATTATCGCCAAGCTGAAGCCGGCGGCCGCCAATCCAGGCGATATTGTCCATATCGACGGTCGCGTGCTCGGGCGTCACGAAGGCATCTTGCGCTACACGATCGGCCAGCGCCGCGGCATCGGCATCGCTTCGGGCGAGCCGCTCTACGTCGTCCATCTCGACGCCGACCGCGCCCGCGTCATTGTCGGCCCGCGCGAGGCGCTGGAGACGCACAGGATCTACCTGCGCGCCATGAACTGGCTCGGCGACGGCCCGCTCTCCGACGTTCCGGCCGGCGGGATCGAGCTTTTCGCAAAAGTCCGTTCGACCCGGCCGCCGCGCCCGGCCGTGCTGCATCACCGCGACGGCGTCACCTCGGTCGAGCTGGTCGACGGCGAATCCGGCATCGCGCCCGGACAGGCCTGCGTGCTCTATTCCGATGACGGCGATGAGGCGCGAGTCTATGGCGGCGGCTTTATCGAGCGCTCCGAGCGCGGCGCCGAGGCCGAGGCGATGCTATCCAGGCTTGCGCAGCAGCCCGCGCACGTCCCCGCCGAGTAACCCACGCCTTCAATCGGGCGCTTTGCCTCAGGATTCCCTTTTGTGGACGCGCCTTAAGCGGGCGACCCGCTATGCGCCACCGTCCCAGCCGTCAGGATGCGCAGCACCCGGATCGCTTCCTCGCCGTCGGTGCGGGGTTCGGCGCGCGTCTCGATGCACTGCATGAAGTGGGCGAGCTCGCGCGTCAGCGGCATGCCTTCGCCGACCGTAACGTAGGAAGGCTCGTTGGCGGTGAACGCCCACTGGCCGCTGTCCTGCCAGACAGCGTGCCTGTAGACGGCAAGCTTGCGCTCCCACGGCTCGACATCGTCGAACACCGCCATCGCCTTGGTTCCGACCACGGTCAGCCGGCGCTCGCGATAGGGATTGAGACGAGAAGCGAACAGATGGCTGCGCACGCCGTTCGGAAAGCGCATGTGCAGATGCGCGAAGTCGCTGAGGTTGTCGAGCAGTGCCGCGCCCTCGCCCCTGACCTCGATCGGCTCGGTGCCGGTGATGGCGAGGATCATCGAGAGGTCATGCGGCGCAAGGTCCCAGAGC
>NZ_RZSR01000119.1:0-9325 GCF_004023265.1 Mesorhizobium sp. M1A.F.Ca.IN.020.06.1.1 | reverse complement strand
TCCTGAATCAGGCCGCCATCACCGTCGAAGGGTTTCGCGACGGCGCCAACTTTGCCGCCGCCCTGCAGTCGCCGCCGACGCGCAGCCGGCCGGCCCCGTCGGAGCTGGCCGGCGAGACCCTGGCCATGTTCGGTTACCAGCCGGGCGATCTCGATCCCGCCATTCCGCCGGCGCTGATTCATGGCGGCGCCGACCATCTGGTGCTGGCCTTGAAGTCGCGCAAGGCGCTCGCCGCCATGGCCTATGACCTGAAACAGGGCCGGGCCCTGATGCGGCGCGAGGGACTGGTAACGATCCTGCTCGCCTATGCCGAAACGCCGCGTCTCTTCCACACGCGCAATCCCTTCGCTTCCGGCGGCGTCTATGAGGATCCGGCGACCGGCGCTGCCGCCGCCGCCTTTGCCGGCTATCTGCGCGACATTGGCTGGGCACATGGCGGCGCGATCAATATCGCTCAGGGCGAGGATATGGGCATGCGCTCGCGGCTGCATGCCGATATTCCGCCCACCCCGGGCAGCTCGATCCGGGTATCCGGCACAGCCCGCCTGATGGACGAAGACTGAGTGTGGTCACCCACGCGAAGGCGCGTGCCCGCCAGCCCTACCTACCGGCAAGAATGTCCTTGATCAGCCGCTGGCAGCGATCGGCCATGAAGTCGAGCAGCAGGCGCACCTTCGGATCCTGCAACTTCTTGTGCGGATAGACGGCAGCGAACTGCACCGGCGTCGGCGGCGTCTTTGCCAGGATCACTCTCAGCCGCTGATCGCGGATGAACGGCTCGACCTCGAAGCGCGGCTTGTTGATGATGCCGCGCCCCGACAGCGCCCAGCCTGTCAGCACATCGCCATCGTCCGTATCGTAGGGTCCATGCACCTCGAATTTCTGCGGACCGTTCGGCGTCTGCAGCGTCCAGACATATTCGCGCGTGCCGGAATAGCGCAGCATCAGGCAATCATGTTTCTTGCCGATCAGTTCCTGCGGCTCGACCGGCTCGCCGCGCGCCTCGAGGTATTTCGGCGCCGCCACCAGCACGCGCTCGCATTCCATGATGCCGCGCATCCGAAGGCTGGAATCCTCGATGATGCCAAGCCGGAAGGCGACGTCGATGCCTTCCTTCATGATGTCGACATTGTGGTCGGAGAGTCTCAGCCGCACCTCGATATCGGGGTATTTGTCGTGGAAATCCGGAATGCCCGAGGCGATCAGCCGCCGGCCGAGGCCGAGCGGCGCCGTTACCTTGATCGTGCCGCGCGGCTGGCCGGAGAGTGCTGCGACCGCGGCCTCCGCCTCGGTGATCGCGTCCAGCACCTGCTTGGCGCCGGTGTAGAACACGGTGCCGTGCTCGGTCGGCATCAGCTGCCTCGTGGTGCGGTTGAACAGCCGCACGCCGAGGTGCTTCTCCAACTCCTTGATGCGGTTGGAGGCGACCGCCGGTGAGATGCGCATGTCGCGCCCGGCTGCCGACAGATTGCCGAGCTCGACGACGCGGACGAAGACGGCGATGTTGTCGAGATAGGCCATGCGACGGTCGTGGCTCTCAAATGGCTGCGTGGGACGACCCTAGTATTTTCCATTTTTTTTTTGAAAGTCATCGCGCGCCCCGCCTCTTTTCGTTTGCGCTCCAGACCGTAAAGTCGCCTGATCGGCAGGGACGATTTCCCAGGGGCGACTCGATGATGGATTTTGCGATTTTCTGGGACTGGCTGAGCTTCGCCGTCCGCTGGCTGCATGTCATCACCGGCATCGCCTGGATCGGCTCGTCCTTCTATTTCGTCGCCCTCGATCTCGGGCTGCGCCAGCGTCCCGGCCTGCCCGCCGGCGCCTTCGGCGAGGAGTGGCAGGTGCATGGCGGCGGCTTCTACCACATCCAGAAATATCTCGTGGCGCCGGCGGAGATGCCGGAGCACCTGACCTGGTTCAAATGGGAATCCTACGCCACCTGGCTGTCGGGCTTCGCCATGCTTTGCGTGGTCTACTATGCCGGCGCCGACCTCTTCCTGATCGACCCCAACGTGCTCAACATCTCGGTGCCCGTCGGCATCCTCTTGTCGCTGGCAACGATCGGCGTCGGCTGGATCGTCTACGACCTGCTCTGCCGCTCGCCGCTCGGCAAAAGCGATACCGGCCTGATGCTGGTACTCTACTGCGTGCTGGTCTTCATCGCCTGGGGGCTGACCCACCTCTTCACCGGCCGTGCCGCCTTCCTGCATCTCGGCGCCATCACCGCCACGATCATGTCGGCCAATGTCTTCATGGTCATCATCCCCAACCAGAAGATCGTCGTCGCCGACCTGATCGCCGGCCGCAAGCCGGACCCGAAATACGGCAAGATTGCCAAGCAGCGCTCGCTGCACAACAACTACCTGACCTTGCCGGTGCTGTTTCTGATGCTGTCGAACCACTACCCGCTGGCCTTCGGCACGCAGTTCAACTGGGTCATCGCCTCGCTGGTCTTCATCATCGGCGTGCTGATCCGGCACTATTTCAACACCGTGCACGCGAGGAAGGGGAACCCGACCTGGACCTGGCTGGGTGCCGCCGTGCTGTTCATGATCGTCATCTGGCTGTCGACCGTGCCCAAGGTGCTGACAGCGGAGCCCAAGACCTCCGCCGCATCCGCCGCTGCCCAGGTCTACATTGCCTCGGCGCATTTTCCGGCCGTGCGCGACACCGTGCTCGGCCGTTGCTCGATGTGCCATACCGAAGAGCCGGCCTATGAAGGAATCTACCATGCGCCGAAGGGCGTGTTGCTCGACACCGACGCGCGCATCGCCGATCATGCCCGGGAGATCTACCTCCAGGCCGGCCGCGCGCATGCCATGCCGCCCGCCAACGTCACTCAGATAACCGACCAGGAACGGGCCCTTTTGGTGGCCTGGTTCGAAGGCGCCGGAAAGTAAGCATGACCTCGAAACTCCTGCGCGGCCGCACGCTCTCCTTCCTGCGCTGGCCCGAAGCAATCGACGACCATTCCGCCTGGCGCTACGAGGAGGATGGCGGGCTGCTGATCGACGACGGCAAGATCATTGCCGCCGGTCCGTATGCCGAGATCGCCAAGCGCGCCGGCGCCGGCGTCGAGACGATCGATCATCGCCCGCATCTCATCCTGCCGGGCTTCATTGATGCGCATGTGCATGTTCCGCAGATGCAGATCATCGCGTCCTACGGCGCCGAGCTGCTCGACTGGCTGAACAAATACACCTTTCCGGAGGAGTCGAAATTCGCGAACGCGCAGCATGGCCGCCGCATCGCCAGGCTCTTCCTCGACGAGATGCTGCGCCAGGGCACGACGACGGTCGTCGCCTATTGCTCGGTGCACAAATCGTCGGCCGAAGCCTTCTTCGCCGAATCGCACGACCGCAATATGCTCAACATCGCCGGCAAGGTGATGATGGACCGCAATGCGCCGGAGGGCGTGCTGGACACGCCCCAGACCGGCTATGACGACAGCAAGGCGCTGATTGCCGAATGGCACGGCAAGGGCCGCCAGCTCTATGCCATCACCCCGCGCTTCGCCATCACCTCCTCGCCCGAGCAGATGGAGATGGCCGGCGCGCTCTGCCGTGAGCATCCCGATCTCCACATGCAGACGCATCTGTCGGAAAACCACGCCGAGATCGCCTTCACCCAGGAGCTTTACCCCTGGTCGCGCGACTACACCGACGTCTATGAGCATTACGGCCTGCTGGGCAAAAAGAGCCTTTTCGGCCACTGCATTCATCTTTCCGAGCGCGAAGCCGATGCGCTGTCGCAATCGGGTTCGGTTGCGGTGTTCTGCCCGACCTCCAACCTCTTCCTTGGCTCCGGCCTGTTCGACTACCAGCGCTACCGCCGCCGCGAAAAGCCGCTCAGCATCGCTGCCGCCAGCGATGTCGGCGGCGGCACCAACTATTCGATGCTGCGGACCATGGACGAGGGCTACAAAGTCATCGCGCTGAATGGCGAGAAGCTGAACCCCTTCCAGTCCTTCTGGCAGCTGACGCGCGGCAATGCCGAGGCGCTGTCTGTCGCCGAAAAAGTCGGCACGCTGGAAGAAGGCACGGATGCCGACATCGTCGTGCTCGATGCCAACGCCACGCCGGCGATGCGGCTGAGGATGGAGACGGTGGAGACCCTGGCGGAGGAGCTCTTCCTGCTGCAGACGCTGGGCGACGACCGCGCCGTGAGCGAGGTCTATGTGGCGGGCCGGCCGGCCAAGAGCGCGATTGTCGCATAGATTAAACGTGCTCGTCGCTTGACCCCGCGTCAGCCATCGGCCAAAGCGTGCGTCGACATTGACAGGGGAAACGCCATGGCTGCCGCCGACGACATCGCTCTGATCAAGAAACAGGAAGCCACGCTGGTCTTTCCGGCCTTCGACGAGGCCGTGGCCTTCCAGATAGGCGCGGCGATCAGGGAGCGGGCGCTCAACGAAAACTTGCCGATCATCGTCGATATCAGGACCTTCGACCGTCCGCTATTCTACGCCGCTATGCCGGGCTCCAACGCCTCCAACCCCGACTGGGCGCGGCGCAAGATCAATGTCGTCAAGCGCTATCTCAGAAGCACCTATCGCATGGTGCTGGAGCAGCAGCGACCCGACCGCACCTTCAAGGTCGGCGAAGCGCTCGACATTGCCGACTATGTGCTGGCCGGCGGCGGCTTTCCCGTCGCGGTGAAGGGCGCAGGCGTGATCGGCGTCATCGCCGTCTCCGGTCTGCCCGAACGAGAAGACCACGGTGTCGTTGTGGATGCGCTCTGCGCCCATCTCGGAGTCGATGCGAGCAAGCTCAAGTTGCCGCCGGAAGAGCAATGACCGATCCAAAAACTTTCCTTACGTCGATCTTCAACGCCGCCGTCGCCGCCGCCGATCCGGAAAAGACGATCCGCAATCATTTGCCGGCAAAACCGAAGGGCCGCACCATCGTTATCGGCGCCGGCAAGGGCTCGGCGCAGATGGCGGCGGCCTTCGAGAAGGTCTGGGATGGTCCGATCGATGGGCTGGTCGTGACCCGCTACGGCTATGGCGCCAGATGCGAGCGCATCGAGATCATCGAGGCGGCGCACCCGGTGCCGGACGCCGCCGGCCTCGAAGCCTCGCGTCGGCTGTTGGAGAAGGTGCGGGGACTGAGCGCGGACGATCTGGTCGTGGCGCTGATTTCGGGCGGCGGCTCGGCGCTGCTGCCGTCGCCCGCTCCCGGCCTGACTCTTGCCGACGAGATCGCCGTCAACGAGGCGCTGCTCGCTTCCGGCGCGCCGATCGCGGCGATGAACACCATCCGCAAGCACGTCTCGACCATAAAGGGCGGACGGCTGGCCGGCGCCGCACATCCGGCCCGGGTCGTATCGCTGGTCGTCTCCGACATTCCCGGCGACAATCCGGCGCTGGTGGCCTCGGGGCCGACCGTCCCCGACACCGGCAGCCGCGCGGATGCGCTGGCGTCGATCGCCGCCTACGGCATGTGCCTGCCGGATGCGGTCATGGCGCATATTCAGTCTCCCGCAGCCGATGCGCCACACTCAGACGATCCGCGCTTTGCCGGCAATGAAGTGCATCTCATCGCTTCGGCCGGCGTCTCGCTGGAAGCCGCGGCCGCCGAAGCGAAGCGGCAAGGCCTCGAGGCCGTCATCCTGTCGGATTCGATCGAGGGCGAGGCGCGCGAGGTCGGCGGCGTGCATGCCGCGATTGCCCGCGAGGTGGCGACCCGCAACCGGCCTTTCGAGAAGCCGATGCTGATCCTGTCCGGCGGTGAGACGACGGTGACGCTGCGGGCGAAAGGCAAGGGCGGCCGCAATTCCGAATTCCTGCTTGCCTTCGCCATCGGCATCGATGGGCTCAGCGGCATTCATGCTTTGGCCGCGGACACCGACGGCATCGACGGCTCCGAGGACAATGCCGGCGCCTTCGCCGACGGCGCGACCGTGGCGCGCATGCGTGCCGCAGGCGTCGATGCCAAGGCCATGCTTGCCGGCAACAATGCCTGGAGCGCCTTCAACGCGGTCGGCGATCTGTTCGTGCCCGGTCCGACCGGGACCAACGTCAATGATCTAAGGGCGATACTCGTCCGGTAGCGCAATAAACGCTGAAGTCGTCATTCCACGGCGAAGCAGGAGCGAAGCTCCGTCGCGGAGACCCTGGAATCCATTCCGTGACCTCGGGCATGGAATGCAGCGGAGCAGAATTGTGCATCGTTGCGACGCCTGCAGGTAACGGAATGATCCTCAGGTCTGCGCGCGTCGCTCCGCTCCTTGCTTCGCCCGTGGATGACGAGGCGACGGGCATCTCGCCCAATTCTCCCCAGTCGCACGACTCGTACAACAGCATCCGTCAAGCGCAAGGTCCCGTTCAGGCGCGCAGATCGGTCAAGCAGCCATCAGCTGCTTCACCTTCCTCATATCGGTGAGAAACCGCTCCCTCTCGGCCTCCTTGTCCTCATGCTCGCGGATGCGCAGGATGAAGGAGGGATGGATGGTGACAAAGACGCGCAAGCCGTCCTCGCGCTGGATGACGTCGCCGCGCATCCTGGTGATCGGCACCGCCTTGCCGAGCAGCGACTGCGCTGCTGTCGCGCCGAGCGCCACCGCAAGATTTGGCTTGATGATGTCGAGTTCCTTGTCGAGCCACCAGCGGCAGGCACGAATTTCGCCGGCATTGGGCTTTGAATGGATCCGCCTCTTGCCGCGCGGCTCGAACTTGAAATGCTTCACCGCATTGGTCACATAGACCTTGCGGCGGTCGATCTCGGCCTGGTCCAAAATGCTGTCGAACACCTTGCCCGCGGGCCCGACGAACGGCTTGCCGGCAAGGTCCTCTTGGTCGCCGGGCTGCTCTCCGACAAACACCACGTCGGCATTCTCCGGTCCCTCGCCGAACACGGTTTGCGTGGCATCGCGCCAGAGCGGGCAACGCCGGCAACCGCTCGCCTCTTCGCGCAATGCCGGAATATCCGTACTTTCGGGCTCCACCACATCCGCCGGCTCCGGCGAAGGCCAGTGTTTTGCCTTCACTTTGGCGTGGCGCGGCGCTGGGGAGGTTGGCATCCGGGCGATCATGGCTGTCGCGGCTCTGTCCGCTCCTGCTATCAGGTCTGGAATGAGCGAGGCCTCGGGAAGGTTCCGCCAATATTTCTTCGGCATCTCCTTCTGCATCGCCTTCACCTTGAGGCGGGCCGGGTTGAAGATATTCTCGAAATAGGTCCGCCACAGCGTCTCGGCGTCGTCTTCGGCCGGCGCGTCGCGCTTGCTGGCGCCTGGGCCGATCGCCAGCCGCTTGCCGTCCCATTCGGCCGAGGCGTGCGGCGTGAGAATCGTCCAGCGCATGCCGGCGAAGCGGCGCACAAAGAAATCGGCATTGCGCTCGACGATGAAATGGTCGGGTTCGAACCAGGCGACATAACGTTCTTCCGCGCCGTCGCCGATCTTCCGGAAGCGCACGAAGGCGCGCATCTTGTGAATGTCGCGCCAAACCGCCTTTTCCATGGACTCGAGCTTACGGGTATCCGGGTCGGAAGCGATCGACAGCAGCTTCGGTTCGACGCGCAACCGCCAGAGCAACCGATAGAGGAAATCAAAACGCTCGGGGTCCGAATGACAGATGACCGTCTCTGCACGTTCGATGAACTCGCGCGGCACGACAAGGCGCGCATCCTGTCGGCAAGCCGGCAAATCGTTGCCGCGATCATCATCGTCGTGGCCAACCTGCCAAGCCACCTCTTCCGGCGGAATATCATTCGTGGCCAGCCGGCGCGCCGCATCGCGCCAACCGGCGAAATCGGTCTCGCTCTCGAGACGGGCGAGATGAGATGCGAGGCTGAGCTGGGTCCGTGCCATGGTCAAAACAGCGAAAGCTGCTCGCAAGATCGGGTGATGATCTGGCGCAAGCCCGACTTGTCGGTGAGCGCGCCTGGTGACCAGCCTTCCGCAGTGATGAAGGGGCGTACCTTGGCGACCGATTGGCAGAGCCGTCCGACATCTTCGAGACGCAGCCGGCGATGGCGGCGCGTCTGCAGAATCCTGTCGACCACCTTGGTGCCCAACCCCGGCACACGCAGCAGCGCCTCCCGATCGGCGCGATTGACGTCGACCGGGAACCGGCCGCGGTTGCGCAGCGCCCAGGCAAGTTTGGGATCGATGGCAAGGTCGAGCATGCCGTCATTGCTGCCGGCCAGGATTTCAGGCTGCGAGAAGCCGTAGAAGCGCATCAGCCAGTCCGCCTGGTAAAGCCGGTGCTCGCGCATCAAGGGCGGCTTCTGCAACGGCAGCGCCGCAGACGAATCCGGGATCGGACTGAAGGCGGAATAATAGACGCGGCGCAGATGATAGCTGCCATAAAGCCGGGCGCTGGCGCGCAGGATGCCGTCGTCGGACGTTTTGTCGGCGCCGACAATCATCTGCGTCGACTGGCCGCCCGGCGCAATGCGCTCGCGTTTGCGGCTCTGCAACGTTGGTTCGGCCTTCTCTTCGATCTTGCAGCGCAGCTTGGCCATGGAAAGCCGGATCGTTTCCGGCTTCTTTTCCGGGGCCAGCTTCTTCACCCCTTCGTCGGTCGGCAGCTCGACATTGATCGACAGGCGATCGGCATAACGGCCTGCTTTTTCGATCAGTTCGGCTGACGCTTCGGGAATGGTCTTGAGGTGAATATAGCCGCCGAATTTCTCCTCGATCCTGAGCCGTCGCGCCACCTCGACCATCTCGCCCATCGTCTCGTCCGGCGAGCGGATGACGCCGGAGGACAGGAACAGACCCTCGATGTAGTTGCGGCGATAAAAATCCATGGTGAGCCGCACCACCTCGTCGACGCTGAAGCGGGTTCGCCGCACATTCGAGGAGGACCGGTTGATGCAATAGCTGCAGTCGTAAATGCAGAAATTGGTGAGCAGGATCTTCAGCAGCGAAATGCAGCGCCCGTCCGGCGCATAGGAATGGCAGATGCCCGAGCCCTCGGTCGAACCGATGCCGCCTGTTTTCAGCGAATCGCGTTTCGCCGAACCGGACGATGCGCAGGAGGCGTCGTATTTGGCGGCGTCGGACAGGATCGCCAGTTTCTCGCGGACGGAAATCACAGCCATGCGTTCATGATATGTTCCAGAAAGTCGCCTGGCTATAACTTTTGAGTGTCGCGGCGAAACGTGATCACTCCGTCTGCGAGGCCAAGTCCTCAGACCTCGTGGAGGTAGAGGTGGTAGTCGAGTTCGCTGACGGTGCGTGCGACGCGCAGATATTCCGCCTGCTTGATCGCCACGAAGGTCCGGTGCAGGTCGGGACCGAGCGCCGATTTCAGGAATTCGGAGCCACGTGCCGCCTCGATCGCGGCGCGCCAATCGGTCGGCATGGCGGAGGCTTCCGT
>NZ_RZSR01001191.1:0-1537 GCF_004023265.1 Mesorhizobium sp. M1A.F.Ca.IN.020.06.1.1 | reverse complement strand
GCCTCGCACCATCCAACCGCAACTCCTCACCTGAAAGGGTCGATCATGACCAGCATTCCCTTTGCGCAGCCGGGCATGGCGGCACGTGAAGTATCCGAGACGTTCACCTCCGCCGAAATCTTCAATTCGGCCATACCGCACCCTGTCACCGAGGACTTTCCCGTGGCAGGGGATGTAGCGCTGCCGGCTTTCTCGGTTGTCGGCCTCGCGGCCACGGACACCCTGGCCATGGCGACTTTTGTCCATGTGCCCGGCAGCAAGGCGACCGGCCGACTGGTGTTCTCCGGTGTCGGAGCAGTTGACGACGCCATCACCATCGGCGCGACGGTCTATACCTTGAAAGCTGGGCCGACCACTGTCGCCGGTCAGGTCAAGATCGGTGCGACGGCGGCGGAGACCGCCAGCAATTTGATCGCGGCGATCAACGGCGGAGCTGGTGCCGGCTCCGCATACGGCTCGCTCACCACGCCCCATCCCGATGTCAGCGCTCAATCTGATGCCGCCGGCATCGTCGGTATCGTCGCCAAGGCCGCAGGAGCGCCCGGCAACGCGATCGCAACCACCGAGACCGGCGCGGCCATCGCATTTTCGAACACCACCCTCGTCGGCGGGGCGGATCAGATCGGTGTGGCGCCGCTCGGCATCACGACTGCCCCGGTGGTCGACACCGATGTCGCGCAGCGCGTCGCGATCTACCGGGCCGGCAATTTCAATCCGGATGCGCTCAATTGGGATGTCTCGTTCAACACGGATGACAAGCGCGAGGCGGCTTTCCGGAGCGCGCCGGCGCCCACCAACATCCTCATCCGCAAGCGGCTCTGAGCGCAGGGCGCAAACCCTCAACCCAATCGCGGCCCCGGCCGCATCTTTCACAAGGGCCACGACCATGGCGGATTTCGACAACTACGAACTTTGGGATACGCACACCCTGCTCGGTGTGTTCCGCGAACTCGACATCGTGCCGAGCTACTGGCTCGATCTTCTCTTCCCCCACCAGATGTCATCGACCGACGAATATATCGACCTGGAGAAAATTCCGCGTTCGGGGCGGAAGCTCGCGCCCTTCGTCGCCCCGATGGCGCAGGGCCGGGCGATCTACGAGGAAGGCGCGCGCGTCGAACGCTTCAAGCCGGGTTATGTCAAGGCCAGCGATCCGGTGTCGCCGCTGCGGGCTCTCACCCGCCGCCCGGGCACCTTGCTCGGTCCCAATGCGCAGAGCCCCGCGGCGCGCTACGATGCGGTCAAAGCCGACATCCTGCAGTTCCATCGCGTTGCGGTCGAAAGGCTCTGGGAATGGATGGCCGCCAAGGCCGTCATCGACGGCAAGGTCGTCATTGAAGGCAAGGACATGCCGCAGCGGCTGGTCGACTTCGGTCGCGCCGCCGGACACACCGTGGTGCTCGGCGCCGGCGCGCGCTGGGGCGATCCCGGGGTGTCCATCCTCGACGACATCCAGGGCTGGGCGGACACGATGCATTCGGCCGAATTCGGCGGCGCGCCGAACCGCATCACCGTCGGCCCGGATGCCTGGGGTGTC
>NZ_RZSR01001190.1:0-1547 GCF_004023265.1 Mesorhizobium sp. M1A.F.Ca.IN.020.06.1.1 | reverse complement strand
GTCGTGGACCATCCGCCCGGGGACGGACAATCGCATACGGTGTCCGGCGGCCCTCGGGGTTGGGAAACACCACCCGTCTGCGTTGTTATGTGACATTGGCTTTTCGAAGCGGTCAACGCGTCGGAGATGGGAACTGAGGCTGCGGAAATGGAATAAGCAACCGGCCGAGCGATCCACTCTGGTGACTTCGGCAATGACAGTCTGAGGCATTGTGCCGTCGTCCGAAAAAAACAATCGTCAAAGAACGCCGCCGGCGCCTCCTGGGCCAAGCTCGGCACCTATACGGGCAAGGACGGCAAGTCCGGCTAGACGAGCGTACACATGTAAGGCCGCAGAGCGCGCCAACAGCATCTTTGGCTCCAGCTGAGACCGCAAGACTGCTTTGATGTATGATGTATCATCCCATTTTCAGACGAAAATGGCACAAAGCGCTGATCATTGATTAGCGCCGAAAAAGAAACTCGTTGGATGTTGGCGCTTGCGGGGCGCACCTGTTGGGCGCTCGATGGCAAGCCTTTGACGTGGCGGAAGCTCGCGGGCATGCAACTCGCGAAGCCGCTGGTCCAGTTCCTTGTCCCTTGTCTGCGCATTTCGCAAAAGCCGGACAGTCGTGGAGTGCACCCCCAGACTGAGACAAGGAAAATCGCGGACAGCGTCCCACGTTAAGCTATGCCGCCTTTTCCATCTGTCGTCCACCTGAATGCTTCTGTTCGTATTCCTCCGGCGTGAGATAATGGAGCGCCGAATGCAGGCGCTGCGTGTTGTAGACGGTATCGATGAAAGCGCCGATGCGACTGCGGGCATCATCGGCATCCTTATAGGCGAGACCTTGCACCTCTTCCTGCTTCAGGGTTTTCATGAAGCTCTCCGCCTTAGCGTTGTCGTAAGGATTTCCGACACGGCTCATGCTCGCCTGGATGCCGTGAAGATGCAGAAGTTCGGAGTAGGCCCCGCAGGCATATTGAACTCCGCGGTCGGAATGATGCACGAGGCTCCCGGGAGCGGGCTGGCGATCGGCAATGGCCATCTCGAGCGCCTCAATGGCAAGGCTTGCTCTGAGATGCGTATCCAACGCCCAGCCGACCACCCTGCGGCTAAATGCGTCAAGCACAACGGCAAGGAAAGCAAACTCTTCCGCCAGATGCAGGAAGGTGATGTCGGCAACCCATAGCTGGTTGATCCCATTGAGGATCATACCCCTGGCAAGGTTCGGCACGACTTGCCAACCATGCCTCGAGTTCGTCGTTGCAGGCACAAAGGGTTTCGCGCGCAGGCACAGCAGATTGTCTTCACGCATGATCCGTAGAATGCATTTGTGGTTGATTTGCCACCCCTCCCGCCGCAGCAGAGCTGCGATCCGGCGGTAACCGTAGTGCGCGTTGCTCAGAGCCACCTTTTGAATGAGATCGCGCAAACCTGTCTCGGCCCGACGAGGGGCCGAATCTAGCCAGTGACGGTAGTAACTCGCGCGGCTGACGCCAGCGAGCCAGCACATTCTATCGATGTTGAATTCGCCTTGCGACAGGCCGGTCTGCGTATTCCGATGA
>NZ_RZSR01001189.1:0-1548 GCF_004023265.1 Mesorhizobium sp. M1A.F.Ca.IN.020.06.1.1 | reverse complement strand
GCGCTACACCTGCGGCCCCTATGCCGGCATGTGGGCGGAGATCGGCGCCATGACGGCATTCGCCTGCTACAAGCTGGAGAACGTCAAGACCGTCGGCTACGAAGTGCTGGTCAACCGGCCGAAGACCGCGGCCTATCGCGCGCCCTCGGCGCCGATGGCGGCGTTCGCGGTGGAAAGCGCTGTCGACGAGCTCGCCAAGGAGATCGGCATCGATCCGGTCGAGTTCCGCATCAAGAATGCGGCGCAGGAAGGCACCCGCGCCTCCTACGGCCCGGTCTACGGCCCGATCGGCATCGGACCGACGCTCGAGGCGGTCAAGGAGCACCCGCATATGCGCGCGCCGCTGGCTCAGAACCAAGGCCGCGGCATGGCCTGCGGCTTCTGGTTCAACTTCGGCGGCCAGACCTGCACCGATTTGAACGTCGGCATGGACGGCACGGTGTCGCTCGCCGTCGGCACAGTCGACGTCGGTGGTTCCCGCGCGTCGCTGTCGCTGGTGGCGGCGGAGGAGCTCGGCATCGACTACAGCCAGGTCAAGGCGATCGTCGCCGACACTTCCAGCCTCGGTTACAACGACATGACCGACGGCAGCCGCGGCACCTTCTCCTCCTCGATGGCGACCATCTCGGCCGCCCGCAACGCCATCAAAGTGCTGCGCGAGCGCGCCGCGCAGATGTGGGACATCTCGGTCGACGACGTTGCCTGGGAAAAAGGCCACGCGGTCGCCAAGGGCGAGAAGCACGGCAATCTCGGCAAGCTGTCGCTGAAGGAGATCGCCGCACAGTCCGGCAAGACCGGCGGGCCGATCGCCGGCCATAGCGAGCTCGTCGCCGACGGCGCCGGCGTCTCCTTCGCCACCCATATCTGCGACGTCGAGGTCGATCCCGAGACCGGCTCGACCAGGGTGATCCGCTACACGGTGGTGCAGGATGCCGGCAAGGCGGTGCACCCGACCTATGTCGAGGGCCAGTACCAAGGCGGTGCCGCGCAAGGCATCGGCTGGGCGCTCAACGAGGAGTATATCTACGGCAAGGACGGGCGGCTGCAGAACCCAGGCTTCCTCGACTACCGCATCCCGGTCTGCTCCGACCTGCCGATGATCGACACGCAGATCCTGGAAATCCCCAACCCCAACCACCCCTACGGGGTGCGCGGCGTCGGCGAGACCTCGATCGTGCCGCCGCTGGCGGCGATCGCCAATGCGGTGTCGAACGCGGTGGGCGTGCGCATGAGCCACATCCCGATGTCGCCGCCGCGGATTCTTGCAGCGCTCGAGGCCGAACGGGAAGGCTAGCATGCCGAAAAGCGCGAAGCGGTTTTCAGCTCACGTCACGGTCCAATGAGGATCAGGCGATAATGGTCCAAGTCACGCTCTGGGGCTCGCTCAGCGCCGCCGCCGGAGGCAAGGACAAGCTCGACATCGAGGCCAAGGACATCAGGGAGCTGTTCCGCAAGCTTGCGGAACAGCATCCCGCGTTCGAACCCCTGCTCGATCGCGGCATCGCGGTCGCGATCGAGCAGGGGTTCGAACGCGGGATGCTGTTCCGC
>NZ_RZSR01001188.1:0-1554 GCF_004023265.1 Mesorhizobium sp. M1A.F.Ca.IN.020.06.1.1 | reverse complement strand
AGACCCCGCCGGTGCCGCAGCCCAGACCGGACACGACCACACCCGACACGAGCGCGCCGGATACAAGCGCCCCTGCTAGCGGCGCCCCGAATACAAGCATTCCGAATATAAGCGCCCCAAATACCGGCGCCCCGAATGCTGCCGCCCCGAATGCTGGCGCGGCCCATGCCGATAAGCCGATCGAAACACCGCTGCCACAGCCGGCAACGCTTCAACCGCCATCGGCCGATACCATCAATCCCGATCGCTTCGGCGCCAAGCTCCCGGACGCCGCCTACGGCGCCTTCCAGCGCGGCCTCTATAAAACCGCCTACAACCTTGCCATGGTGCGGGCCAAGAACGGCGACCCCGCGGCGCAGACACTGGTCGCCGAGATCCTGTCGCGTGGGCTGGGCGTGCCGCTCAACGCCGCAGAGGCCGCGAAATGGTATGGGCTCGCCGCCGAGCAGGGCGTGCCGGAGGCGCAGTTCCAATATGCGCTGATGCTGCTCGACGGACGCTATGTGAAGAAGGACGCCAAGGAAGCCTATGCGCTGATGCAGGCCGCCGCCGAGGCGGGCAACCGCCTGGCCCAGTTCAACTTCGCCCAATTGCTCGTCCAGCAGGATCCGGGCGATGCCGGCATCGCCAAGGCGGCTGTGTATTATGAGCGCGCCGCCAGTACCGGCCTTGCCGACGCCGAGTACGCGATGGCGCAAATCTACGCCAACGGCGCCGGCGGAAAACCGCGCGACGACGCCAAGGCACGCACCCTGCTGGCGCAGGCCGCCCGGCAGAACTACGACACCGCGCAACTTGACCTCGCCGCATGGATGATCGAGGGGCGCGGCGGCGATCGCGACCTGAAATCGGGCTTTGCCTGGATGAGGCGCGCGGCCGAAGGCGGCAATGTCGCCGCCCAGAACCGCCTCGCCAAACTCTATATGGGCGGCATCGGTACCGACCCCGATCTGATCCTGGCCGGAGCCTGGTATATCGTCGCCCGGCGCGCCGGGTTGATCGACCCGCAGATGGACGATTTCCTGCAAGGCCTCGACGACGGTCAGACCAAGCAGGCGCTGCAGAAGGCGAACCGGCTGCCCTGAAAAGACGGCTCACGGCATCGGCCATCTCCATGCGCGTTCGCGACGCCCTCCCTTGCCACTCAATGCGATTTGTGGTCTTGGAGGCGCCAAAGCGCGCTCCGCGCCAAAAATCTCATTCCGGATCAGTTCAACATGGCCAAGATCAGTGGCAGCGAAATCCGTCCCGGCTATGTCATCGAGCATGACGGCGGCCTCTGGGTCGCGGTCAAGACCAACACCGTGAAGCCCGGCAAGGGCGGCGCCTACAACCAGGTCGAGCTGAAGAACCTGATCAACGGCACCAAGCTCAACGAGCGCTTCCGCTCGGCCGAGACCGTCGAGCAGATCCGGCTGGAGATGAAGGATTTCTCCTTCCTCTACGAGCAGGGCGACGCGCTGGTTTTCATGGACACCGAAAGCTACGAGCAGCTCGAACTGAACAAGGATTTCGTCGGCGAGCGCGCCGCCTTCCTGCAGGACGGCATGATGG
>NZ_RZSR01001187.1:0-1555 GCF_004023265.1 Mesorhizobium sp. M1A.F.Ca.IN.020.06.1.1 | reverse complement strand
GATGAACACGTAGTGGCCGGGACCGGAGTGGTTGCGGATGGTGACGCCCCGCACGCGCTTGATCAGGTCGACGATCTTCGGCTCGACGCGGTTGATCATGTTGACCTGACCGCCCTGCAGGGCCGCCGTGCGCGCCGTCGCGTCGTTGATGACGACGACTTCGACCTGGTCGGCATGGCCCATCTTGTCGCCCTGCCAGTAGTTGGCGAAGCGTTCGCCGACATGGCGCACGCCGGGCTCGTTGACCTTGACCTTGTAAGGGCCGGCGCTGATGCCGGCATCGGGTTTGTCCTTGCCGCCATTCGGCTGCACGATCAGGTGATAGTCGCTGAGCAGATAGGGAAGGTCGGCGTTGGCTTCCTTCAGGGTCAGCACCACTTCCTTACCGTTAACCTTGATGGTCTCGATGCCCTTCATGTAGCCGAGCGCGCCGGACTTCGACTTCTCGTCCGAATGGCGCTCCAGCGTGGCGGCCACGTCCTGGGCGGTCACCGTCTTGCCGTTGTGGAATTCGATGCCGTCGCGGATCTTGAGCGTCCAGACCTTGGCGTCGTCGGAAGAGCCGATTTCCTCGGCGATGCGGTTCTCGAGCTTGCCGTCGGGCGACAGTTCGACGATCATTTCGCCCCAGCACTTGCCGAAGGCGAAGGGCACCTGGGTCATCATCAGCGCCGGGTCGAGGCTGTTGGTGGATTCACCGCCGACCAGGCCGGCCTTCAACGTGCCGCCCTTGACGGGGCCGGC
Organism: Mesorhizobium sp. M1A.F.Ca.IN.020.06.1.1; assembly: GCF_004023265.1. Lineage (NCBI taxonomy): Bacteria > Pseudomonadati > Pseudomonadota > Alphaproteobacteria > Hyphomicrobiales > Phyllobacteriaceae > Mesorhizobium > Mesorhizobium sp. M1A.F.Ca.IN.020.06.1.1. The sequence continues at coordinate 811 of NZ_RZSR01001187.1, read as the reverse complement.
AGCCCGGGCAGCGCTCGAAAGCAGCGAGTTGGCGAAGGGCGCGGTGACGCCGAGCGCGGCGGCGCGGCCAAGGAAGTCGCGGCGGCTGAGCTTTCCGGCAGCGACGCGCCGGCTGAGATAGTCGAGTTCGTTTGTCATTATGGGTTCCTCACTCTGATGGTACGACCATGTGGTCGGTTCTTGTTCTTGTGAGGGATAATGAGCGCAACGGAAAGCTGTAAGCAAGACCGAATGCGACATGCCGTGGCGTAAATGGCGCGTCGCATTTGGACCAATCTTGTCAGCGCTCACACGAGAGCGCGGGGAATCGTCTGTTTGAAATCGCGCTCGAACACCAGTTTTTCGCCCTCATAGGCCTCGATTCTGGCGCTGAGGATGAAGTCTTGCGCGTCCGAGCGCATCTCGGCGAAGGTCTCGGTCCGCACCGACCATTCATTTCGCGACAATGTCTGCGTCCAATGCGTGCTGCCCGTCGCCGACAGGGGATCGTCGGGTTGGATCGCCCATGTCTCCCTGACCATGCTGCCGTGGACCAGCCCGTGCTCCAGGTCGCGCACCTCGCCGAAATCGTCCGTTACGGCAAGCGTGACGACGCCGGTCTTTTCGTTGCGGTGGATATGCCGCTCGGAATTGGTCGGCCTGATCGTCTCGGTCGCCCAGGGCGTAGCCCCTTCCGGTTCGAGGAACGACACCTCGTCGGCCGTCGCCGGCGGGCGCAGCGGCAGCTTGAGCGTCGCGGCCGACCGTTCGAGCGTCGCCCGCTCCGGCGAAGGCCAGATCATCGGCCAGTAGGCGGTCGAGACGGCCACCC
>NZ_RZSR01001186.1:0-1556 GCF_004023265.1 Mesorhizobium sp. M1A.F.Ca.IN.020.06.1.1 | reverse complement strand
CCGCTGACTTTCATCGGCCGGCACAGCCTCGCCTTCTATCTCATCCACCAGCCGCTTCTGTTCGGCGCGGTGTGGCTGTTCTCGCAGGCCATGCCGGCCGCGCCACAAGACAAGGACGCTGGTTTCCTGTCGGCTTGCCAGGCGCAGTGCGAACAGCAACGGGACAGCAAGTTCTGTTCCAGCTATTGTGGCTGCATGCTGGACACGCTGAAGGGCGAAGGGTCTCTCGACAAGCTCTACAGCAACGACCAGTCCAGCGCCTGGAAATCGCATCTGGCCGATCTGGCGAGCACTTGTACCGCCGCGACCGAGGACGAGATGGAAGGAGGGCAGCAATGACAGGCATCGCAAAGCCCGGACACGGGATCATCCCCTGGCCACCTGTGATCTATGTCGTGGCGATCGCACTGAGCGTCGTGCTCGGCATGCTCTACCCGCTGCCCTGGATCGGGGACATATTCGGCGCTATCCTCGTCGGCGCCGGCTGGGTAGCGCTCTTTGGCGTGGCAGCGCTCTGGGTTACCGCGATCCGCGCGATGGTGCGCGCCAGGACGACGCTCAATCCCAATGCCGAGCCCGACCATCTGGTGACATCGGGGCCCTTCGGCATCACCCGCAACCCAATGTATCTCGCCAATACGCTGCTGTTGATCGGCGTCTCCTTCATCACCGGTATCGTATGGTTCCTGCTGTTTGCCTTCCTCGCTGCCTTCGCGACGCAGAAAATGGCGATCGAGAAGGAGGAAAAGATACTGGCGGCAAAGTTCGGCAAGAAATACCGCGATTACGCCAAGCGGGTCCGGCGCTGGATCTGAGGCTGTATCGACAATGAAGGTTGCTGGGTGCGAGCAGGCCCGCACCTCGGCGATTAGCAGAAGCATCCGTGACATCCTAGGGCGAAGCAAGCCGCGACGCCGCTTCGCGGCTGCTCCGCCGTGGGATGACGAAGTTCGAAAGCTCCGGCCAATCTCGAACGTCTGCGACGGTTAGCCTAGCTGAACTCCTTGGCTGTCAGCGGGCTACGTGTTCACGCCCAGCTCCGCCAACCGCTCCACGCAGGACTCCTCGGCCTGGTCGAGCTCGGCAAGCGTCTCCTCGAGGTCGCGCCGTTTCTGGCGCAGGTCCTCGCGCTTTTCCTCGATGCGCTTGATCATCAGCTTGAGCTGGCCGACCTCGCCGGGCGGTTCCTTGTACATCTGGATGATTTCGCGGATCTCGGCGATCGAGAAGCCGAGCCGCTTGCCGCGCATGATCTGGCGGATCAGATGCCGGTCGGACGGGCGAAACAGCCGCGTGCGCCCGCGCCGGATCGGCTGCACCAGCCCCTCGTCCTCATAGAACCGCAACGTCCGGGTGGACACGTCGAATTCGCGCGTCAGCTCTGTGATCGTGTAATATTCCCGCATTCTCGCTCCCACGCCCAAACGTCCAGGCATCGCCACGCAGAAGCGTCGCCCTTTCTCCAATCAACCCCGTCTGTGCCGGAATCGGCATCTGACCCCAGGGCAACGTCGCACGGCATTTACGTAAAAGTCAATTATAGCACTGTCTCAGGG
>NZ_RZSR01001185.1:0-1559 GCF_004023265.1 Mesorhizobium sp. M1A.F.Ca.IN.020.06.1.1 | reverse complement strand
CACTGGAGCCGAGCGCGCCTTCACTTACTGGCGAAGCGATGCTGCCGCGCGCCAGCTTGCCTCCGATGCAGCGGCACTGGCGAAAAGTCTTGAAAACCAGGCGCTTGTCTATTTTTCCGGAATCACTTTGGCAATTCTGGATGATGCCGCGCGCAAAACCCTGCTTTCGGCCGTCGCGACAGCACGCGCGGCGGGTTCGCTGGTCGCCTTTGACCCGAATTACCGTCCCCGGCTGTGGCCGAGCCGTGAAACCGCTGAGGCTGCGATCTTGGAAGCGCTCGCCGTCGCGGATATCGCATTGCCCACTTTTCCGGATGAGCAGATGCTGTTTGGCGATGAGGCGCCGGAAACAACTGCCAGGCGTCTCGGAGGAGTGGTCGGCGAGGTTGTCGTTAAGAACGGCGAGCAGCCGGCATTGATTGCCGTGGACGGCGCCTCGGAAACAATCGAGGCAGTGCATGTCGCCTCGCCTGTCGATACCACCGGCGCCGGCGATTCCTTCAACGGCGGCTATCTCGCCGCCCGGCTTGCCGGTCACGCCCCAGTCGACGCGGTTCGGCGTGCGCATCGGGTGGCTGCGGCCGTCGTACAGGTGCGCGGCGCGCTCGCGCCGTTCGAGATTCTAAGAACAGCCTTTGGGATCTAGTTAGGGAGCCGGAACCTGTATTCCGTCACCTGATGGTAGATCTGGCCCGGCCAAAGCGTGGCCTGTGGGAAATAGGGCCGGTTCGGCGCGTCGGGCCAGGTCTGAGCTTCGAGGCAGAAGCCTGAAAAGGCTTTGTAGCCGCGCCCGTCCAGCCCAGGGGAGGACGGCGCGACATACTGGCCGACATAGAGCTGCAGGCCGGGCTCGGTGGTCCAGACTTCCATTTCGACGCCGGAACTGGCGCCCTGCACCCAGGCTGCCTGGTGCAGCGGTCCACGGCTGGAGGCGAGGCAGTAATTCAGATCGTAGGGAAGCTGCTCGCCTTCCGATTCCATGCGCAGCGGCCGCGCCTGGCGGAAGTCATAGGGCGTGCCGTCGACGGGCTTCACCGCGCCGGTCGGGATCATCTCTGCGTCGACGGGCGTATAAGCGCCGGCATTGAGCATCAGCCGGTGGTCGAGAATGTCGCCCGCGCCCCCGTCGTCGAGATTGAAGTAGGAGTGCTGCGCAAGATTACAGAGCGTCGGCTCCTCGCATGTGGCGGTCAGTTCCATGCTGAGCGTGCCGGGGATCTTCAGCCGGTAGGTGCAGGTGACGTCCAGCGCGCCTGGAAAGCCCATCGTGCCATCGGGATCGTGCAGTGTCAGCGTCACGAAATCGCGCCCGTGCAGCGAGACCGACCATGGCCGGTGGAAATAGCCCTCCGAGCCGCCATGCAGCGTGTGTTTCCCTAGAAAATTGCGCTCGGTCTGGTAGCGCTTGCCGGCGATGGTGAAGCGGCCGTCGCGAATGCGATTGGCGAAGCGGCCGACGACGGCGCCGAAATAGGCGCGGTCGGTCTCATAGGGCTCGAACTGGTCGTAGCCCATCACCAGCGGCGCATCATGGCCGGCGAGCCGCAGATCCTGGATGA
>NZ_RZSR01001184.1:0-1561 GCF_004023265.1 Mesorhizobium sp. M1A.F.Ca.IN.020.06.1.1 | reverse complement strand
GAAGCGCTGGAGGCGGTCGCCATCAACGGCATGGTCCCCGACATGACGCTGATCTTCGACATTGATCCGGCCGAAGGTCTGAAGCGCGCGGCGGCACGCCGTGGCGCCGGCGACAGCGCCGATCGCTTCGAGAAGGAGACTGTGGCCATCCACCAGCGCCGGCGGGAGGCTTTCCTGGCGATCGCCGAGGCGGAGCCGGATCGCTGCATAGTGATCGATGCGTCGGCCGATCCCGAAACGGTGGAAAACGTCGTCACCGCGGCCGTGTTCGCGGTGCTGGAAAAGCGGATGCCGGTGCAAAGGAAGCAGACGGCGCCTGCATGATCTTCGAACGCATCGCCCCCGAACAGCACGACACGTTGGACGGCGTTCCCGAGCCATCGGAAACTTCGCGGCTGATCGGCCACGCGCAGACGGCGGGCATGCTTGCCACCGCTTACCGCGCCGGCAAGCTGCCGCATGCGCTGATCCTCGCCGGGCCGCACGGCATCGGCAAGGCCACGCTTGCCTTCCACCTGGCGCATCACCTTCTCAGACATCCCGATTTTGCGGCCGCGCCCGAAGCGCTTGCCGTTCCAGATCCGGCCTCGTCGCTGTTTCGCCAGATCGCTACCGGCGCGCATCCTTCGGTGCTGCATCTCACCCGTCCGGCCAACGACAAGACCAAAAGCTTCAAGACTGTGCTAACCGTCGACGAGATACGCAAGGTCAGCCGCTTCCTGTCTATGACCTCGCATGACGGCAGCTACCGCGTCGTCATCGTCGATCCGGCCGACGACATGAACACTAATGCCGCCAATGCCTTGCTCAAGAATCTTGAGGAGCCTCCGGCGCGCACCCTGTTCATCCTCATCGTCCATGCGCCGGGCAGCCTGTTGCCGACGATCCGGTCGCGGTGTCAAATGGTGCGGCTGACGCCGCTTGCGCCGGACGAATTGATGGGTGTGCTGGAAGGCATCGAGCCGCCGCCGCCGGTCGATCCGGCGGCGCGCGCGGCTTTGGCCGAGCGGGCAGGGGGCAGCGCGCGCAACGCGATCCTGCTTACCCAGTATGGCGGGCTGGAAATCGCCGGCGCGCTCGACGCGCTGGTGGCGGCGCAAAAGCCGGACATTGCCGCTGCCCATCGGCTTGCCGAAGCCGTTGCCGGCCGCGACCAGGCGATCCAATTCGATATCTTCAACCGCCGCGCGCTCGATCTGCTGTCGGCCGCCGCCAGCGAAGCGGCCTTAGCCGGCGACCTCGCCAGGGCCAAAACGCTGTCCGACGCTTGGCACGAGGCCGTGAACACGATATCTGAGGCAGAGACCTACAATCTCGACAAGAAGCAGCACGCCCTGACCATGATCGACCGCCTGAATTCTGTGATGCGAATGTGACGGTTTTCTTAGTGCATGCCGCTGCCCCAAAACCGGGCACCACTTTCGGGCGGCATGCATCGGGATGGCAATCGCCATGCCGATAGTTTATCCACCGCCACAACTCACATTCAGACCTTCATGACGGTTCATTCATGTCACGCGAAAAATCCTACCTGACCACGCCGATTTTCTATCCGAATGGC
>NZ_RZSR01001183.1:0-1561 GCF_004023265.1 Mesorhizobium sp. M1A.F.Ca.IN.020.06.1.1 | reverse complement strand
TCGAAACAGGGTCCAACGAGGCGGCCTGACCTGAGACGGTATCAAGGCGGCGTGAAGCAAGCACGCCCGCCCCGGCCCTGGACGCCCGGCGCGACGGCCGCCAATCGCAAGCCGCGACCCAAGCCACCCTTTTGCGGCTTGAGATGTGGGGTGCCGCTGATGGGTCGCTGCCGGGCTAAGAAAGGTTCAAAGCGGCGCGAAGCAAATGCGCGCCTTGTTGCCGGGCGATGCCTCGATCAGGCCGAGTAGCGTTCGGCGAATTCGGAAATGCGCTGCACGACCGCCTTCGGGATATCGACACCGCGCGCCGTCGCCTTTTCAGCGGCCTCTGCCCGGGCACGGCCGGGGATGTGCACGCCGTAGCGCCGCCGCAGCCGGTCGAGCTGGTCCTTCATGCGCTGCTCAAAATCCGGATCGACCAATTTGGGCTCGATAGCGAGCACGAAGAGCCCGGTTCCGGGGCTGTCCGGCCCGCCGGAGAACCAGGGTGCGTCGAGCGACCAGTTGGCGCCGGAAATCCCCGCCGCCAGCACCTCGACCATAAGCGCGATGTTGGCGCCGCGCTGGCCGCCGAAGGCGAGCATCGCGCCCTTCATCGCCGCCGCCGGATCGGTGGTCGGGTTGCCGCTGGCATCGAGTGCCCAGCCCTCGGGGATCTTCCTTCCGTCTTCCGCCGCCTTGCGGATGTTGACGAAGGCGGTGGCGCTCGACGATTGGTCGATCACCAACGGCGGCCCTTCCGCGGCAGGCGCGGCAAAGGACATCGGGTTGGTGCAGTAGACCGGCTTGACCGAGCCCGAGCCTGCAAGCACCGCCGGCCCGTTGGTGGCGGCGAACGAGACCAGCCCCTGCGCTGCCAGCCGTCCGGTGAAATAGCCGAGCGCGCCGCAGGTATAGGCGTTCCTTTGCGAGAAGATGGCGACGCCGAACAGCCTCGCCGCCTTGACGAGGTCATCGATAGTGCGGTCGAAGCCGGTATGGGCAAGCCCGCCGCGCGCGTCGGAGAGGTAGACGGCCAGCGCCGGCCGGGTGACGACCGGATCGGCATCGCCGTCGATGCGGCCGTCCTCGATGGCTTCCAGATAGTCGATGAAATGCGACAGGCCGACCGCCGACAGGCCTTCTGCTTGCGCGGCGATGATCGAGGCAACCAGCGACTGCGTCACTTCTTCATTGGCGCCGGCGCCGAGCGCCGCCATGCGGCACAGCCCTGTTGCCTGGTCGAGAGTGAGTTGCATCGGAGCCGTCCTGAGGAAGTAGGCGAGTAAGGGAATAAGGGAGTAGGGGGAAATTGTGGAGCAAATAGCGAATGGGGATGGAAATGTGAACGCGGATCGTGGCTGAACACTCCCCTATTCCCCTATTCCCCTACTAACCGATCTTGAGCGGAATCCGGGCCTCGATGCGGCTGAAGATGAGAACCAGGATGCCGGTGATGGTCATGTAGATCAGCGCCAGCAGCAGCAAGGGCTCGTAGGTGAGATAAGTGTCCTGCCGCACCTTGGACGAGACGGCGAAGATATCGATGACGCTGATCGTCGCCACCAGCGGCGTCGACTTG
>NZ_RZSR01001182.1:0-1563 GCF_004023265.1 Mesorhizobium sp. M1A.F.Ca.IN.020.06.1.1 | reverse complement strand
AGTCACGGCCGCTGTTGAAAAAATGGCGGCCAGGTGGGCGAGCGAGACGTTGCCGCAATCGAGCTCTTTGCCATCGGCGGCGATGGCGATCGTGCCCCGCAAGCATGATTGCACGCCATAAAGCCGGTAGAGCTTGCTACCGTCGCGCCACGTATCTCCGGTCAGCAATTCGACGCTTTTCGACACCAGGAAGGGAGCGGCTGTCGCGTTTGGTGGCGCCACTCCTTCGGCGCTTACGGCGCGAGCGCACGCGAGTGTAAGGAGCGCGGCGAGGCTAGTTCGCTTCATCGCTCTGGAACTGTTTGCCAAGATCGGAGGCATGTTCGAGGTCCGGCCGCAGCGACTTGCCGTCCTTGTTGCGGCCGATTGTAGCCATGTCAAAGAAGACCATGGAATCATCGTCGTAAGAGACCGAGTAGGGATCGTTGCCATTGCCAGCCCCGACGAGCGCAAAGCATGAAACCGCGTCCGGTATCCCGGGCTGGCTTTTGAGGACCAGCGTCTTGCACAACACGACGGATGCGCGCGTGTTATAGACCGCGTCGTCATAGTCCTGCGCGGCCTTCGTACAATCCCATTTCTCAGCCTTGTAAGTGATCTTGGGCTTCGGGCAGGCCGCGAGGCCACGCAGCCTGTAGATGACGCCGTTGATGACGCGTTCAGTGGCGGAGTTGATTTGCACCGGCTTTGTTAGCGGGGTCACCTCGCGCTGCAACAGGTCCCCACGTGCGTCGTAGCGCTCGTAGACGAAGGTCTTTTCGCCAGGTCTAGCGAACTTCTGCAGATACGCGGTCGAGGGCTGCTCGAACGGATGCGGCTCGTTCGTGCCCAGATCGGCGGCGCCTGCGACGGTGCTTTGCACCAACATCGCCGCGAGGAAGAAAAACTGCTTCATCGGAATTGGCCTCGATCCTACTTCTCGTATTGACACTTTACTTTGGCTCCATGTACCCATAGTAAAATGTCAAAATCAGCAGTGCAATGAAAAACCGGATCGCTTTTGCGCTTTCTCTGTCAGCCGTCACGGCGCCATTCGCGGCACATGCGGATGACACGGCCTCGACGCGCATCGCGGCGGCGTTTGCACTGCCGGCCCGCGCGGCGGTTTCGACCTTTTCCGATGCTGATCACGGTTCGACAATTGGCGGGTGTGCGCCTGCGGATCCCAGGCGGGCCGCGGCCCTGGTGCGCCAGATCGCCGAGGAAGAAGGCTTCGATCCCGATCTGACCGAAGCGGTTGCCTGGGCAGAAAGCGACATGGGCGGCAATCAAGGGCCGTCTCGCGCCGGCGCTCTCGGCATCATGCAGCTCATGCCCAAGACAGCGTCTCGTCTTGGTGTGGCCGACAGATGTGACGCGAAAGCCAATGTCCGTGCGGGCGTCCGCTATCTGAAAGCGCTTTATGAGAAGTTCCATGATCCGCTGTTGATGTTGGCCGCCTACAATGCAGGCGAAGAGAACGTCTACAAAGCCAACGGCATTCCCGTGAACGAGGAGACCACGAAATACGTGGCCAAAGTGCTCAATCGCTGGAAGCTCGCCAAGCTGATCAAGGCTCCCCTT
>NZ_RZSR01000118.1:0-6354 GCF_004023265.1 Mesorhizobium sp. M1A.F.Ca.IN.020.06.1.1 | reverse complement strand
GGTGCCGGATTGGACTGCAAAAGCGAGAAGAGCTGGATGCCTGCCGGCAGGCCGGCGAGGAACTCGTCGAAGCGGATCAGCGCCTCGTCGGCGCGGCGCGTCTGGCCGAAGGCTTTCAGCAGCGCCGGCGTCAGTTCCGTCAGCCGCTCGCGCGCCTCCGCCGACTGGGTGACGCGGTAGCGGCCGAAATGCCAGCCGCGAATGACGCGGCAGATGTCGCTCGGCCGCTGAAAGCCGAGGCGATGCAAGGTCTGCAGCGTGTCGGGATCGTCGACATCACCGGTGAAGACCAGATTGCCGACGCCGGCCGACAGTTCGGGTGCCGTTTCGAACAGCGCCGCATAATGGCGCTCGACCTGCTGCAGCGAGGCGCGGAAAGCTTCCGCGAATTCCGCCTCGCCGGTGAAGCCGAGCATCAGCGCGATACGCTCCAGTTCCTCGTCCTCTTCCGGCAGGACATGCGCCTGTTCGTCGGCCACCATCTGGACGGCATGCTCGACACGGCGCAGGAACCAGTATTGCCGGGTGAGCGCATCGCGCGCATCGGCGGTGATCCAGCCGCGCGCGGCGAGCGCGTCCAACATCGGCACCGTTTCGCGGCCGCGCAGTTCCGGGAAGCGGCCGCCGGCAATCAGCTGCTGCGTCTGGACGAAGAACTCGATCTCGCGGATGCCTCCGCGGCCGAGCTTGACGTTATGGCCTTTCACCGCGATCTCGCCGTGGCCCTTGTGGGCATGGATCTGGCGCTTGATCGAATGGACGTCAGCGATAGCGGCGTAGTCCATGTATTTCCGCCAGACGTAGGGCTGCAATTCCTTGAGGAAGGCCGAGCCCGAGGCAAGGTCTCCGGCCACCGGCCGCGCCTTGATCATGGCGGCGCGCTCCCAGTTCTGGCCGCGGGCCTCGTAATAACGAAGCGCCGCCTCGACCGGGATCGCCAGCGGGGTCGAGCCGGGATCGGGGCGCAGCCTCAGATCGGTGCGGAAGACATAGCCATGCTCGGTGCGGTCCTGCAGGATGCGCACGAGACGGCGGGTAAGGCGCGAGAACAGCTCCGTCGCATCGAGCGGATCGACCACCGCCGGCGCCTCCGGATCGAAGAACACGACGAGGTCTATGTCGGAGGAAAAATTCAGCTCATGCGCGCCGAGCTTGCCCATGCCGAGCACAATCCAGCCCGAGCCGCGCGCCGGGTCTTCCGGATGGGGCAGCTTGAGCTTGCCCTGCCCGTGCGCGTCGAGCAGCAGGAAATCGACGGCGGCGCGTGTGCAAGCATCCGCCAGGTCGCTCAGACGGCGCACCGTCAGCGCGGTTTCGGCTTCGCCGGACAGATCGGCCAGCGCGATCAGGAAATGCGCTTCGACCTTGAACTGCCTGAGTTCCATCATCAGGCTCAGGCTCGATTCCGAAACATTTTCGGCCCGTGCAGCGCGATCGACCGCCTCGCCGATCTCGTTGAGACGCGCTTCGATCGTCTGGCCGAACAGCTTGTCGAGAATGGCCGGCCGGCGGCGGGCCGTATCACGCAGGAACGGCGACAGGTCGAAGATGGCGGCGAGCAATTCCTGCAGTGCTCCCTGGCCGGCGAGGAACGCGGCCAGACGCGGAAGGCCGTCTTGCTCGGCCGCGTCAGCGATCTCAGACAATTCCCGCCGGGCATGGTCGCCGCCGAGCGGGCGAAGCGCCAGCGTCGGTCGGAGTTGCCATTCCGTATCGATCTTCTTTTTTGCCATTCTTGCCGTCATCAATGCGTCTCCCGGGCCGGGAAACTCATGACTACGGACAATCCGGGATTGGCGGGCAGAAGATCAAGCCTGCCGTTGTGGAAAGTCATGATCGCCTTGGCGAGGCTAAGGCCCAGACCCGAGCCCGGCTGCGAACGGCTCTTCTCCAGCCGCACGAAACGCTCGGTGACCCTGGCGCGGTCGGCATCGTCGGGGATGCCAAGGCCATTGTCGGAAACGGCGAGCTTGACCTCGCCGCCGATGCGCTCCAGCGTGACGCGCACTTTCGGGCTCTCGGCGGCGCCGGTCGAGTATTTGATGGCGTTGTCGACGATGTTCGACAGCGCCTGGCCGATCAGTTCGCGATTGCCGTTGATGGTAACCGCTTCCGGCACCGCGGTTTCCAGCACGACGCCCGCCTCTTCCGCCACCGGCTCGTAGAGCTCGACGACATCGCTCACCGTAGCGGCGAGGTCGACCGGGCCGGTTGTCTCGGAGGAATAGCCGGCCTCCAGCCGCGAGATCATCAGGATGGCGTTGAAGGTCTTGATGAGCTGGTCGGACTCGGCGATCGTTCCCTCCAGCGCCTGACGGTAGTCCGTCGTCTTGCGCTTGCCGGCAAGGGTGGCTTCGGCGCGGTTGCGCAGCCTGGTCAGTGGCGTCTTCAGATCGTGAGCGATGTTGTCGGAGACCTGCTTCAGCCCCTCGTTCAGCATGGCGATACGGGCAAGCATCGTGTTGAGGTTTTCGGACAGGCGGTCGAATTCGTCACCGGCGCCGGTCACCGGCAGCCGTCCGCTAAGGTCGCCGCCCATGATGCGGCGACTTGCGTCGGAGACGCTGTCGATGCGTTTCAGCGCGGCGCGCCCGACGAAGAACCAGATCAAGAGGCCGCCGAGCCCCATCATGCCCAGCGCCAGCATCAGCGCGCGGCGGATGACGGCGCGGAAGCGCTCGGGCTCGCCAAGATCGCGGCCGACCAGCAAGATCATCTGATTGGGCAGTCGCAGCACCAGCGCGATAGCGTTGTGGCCTTCTTCGCCTTCCGACCGAGCGCTGCTGTCGCCCGGGGGCGGCGCGCTCTGATCGGTGCCACCACCACGCAACCGGTCGAGTTCGCCCTCACCGAAGCGATGGTACGAAAAGGGCTCCGTCGTCCAGCCCTCGGTTTCGATGATTCCCGGCTCCAGGCTCTGCACATTGCCGGTCAGGATCTGGCCGTTGGCGTCGGCGATCAGATAGAGGTTGGCGCCAGGCTGGCGCGAGCGGGCTTCAACCACGCGCACCAGCAACGGCAGGCCGCCATTTTTGTATGCGCGAGCCAAGCCGAGGATCTCGTCATTGATCGTGTCCTGGGTCTGCGCCGTCAGCATGCGCGCCGAGAGCGACGTCATGTAAAAGACGAGCAGCACGGCGCAGAGAGCGAAAAGCAGAAGGTAAAGCGCCGAGAGCCGGGCCGCCGTCGTCTTCATGATGGCCGGCAGGGAAAGAGCCATGTGCGCCTAGATCAGGATGACGATTGGCTGCACGGTAACCCCTTGTTGCAGCATCTTTTCCGAAACGTTCCCTGACTTTCGGTTTGGGATCATGCTCTAGCCGCCTTTCAGCATGTAGCCCGCGCCGCGGATGGTGTGCAGGATCGGTTTGTCGAAACCCTTTTCGATCTTGCCGCGCAGGCGCGAGACATGAACGTCGATGACGTTGGTCTGCGGATCGAAATGATAGTCCCAGACATTTTCCAGCAGCATGGTGCGCGTCACCACCTGGCCGGCGTGGCGCATCAGATATTCCAGCAGGCGGAACTCGCGCGGCTGCAGCGTGATCTCGCGGCCGGCGCGCTTGACCGAATGCGACAGACGGTCGAGCTCGAGATCGCCGACGCGGTAGACGGTCTCGGTTTCCCGGGCGCCGGCGCGACGGTTCAACACCTCGACGCGGGCAAGCAATTCGGAAAATGCGTAGGGTTTGGTGAGATAATCGTCGCCGCCGGCACGCAGCCCCGTGACGCGGTCGTCGACCTCGCCCAGCGCCGACAGGATCAGCACCGGCGTGGTGTTGCCGCGCGAGCGGAGCGCTGCGATCACCGACAGCCCGTCGCGGCGCGGCATCATGCGGTCGACCACCATCACGTCATAGTCGCCGGCGTCGGCAAGCGCGAAGCCGGTCTCGCCGTCCCCGGCGACATGGGCGGTGTGGCCCGCCTCGGCGAAGGCTTTCTGCAGGTAGTCCGCAGCCTCGCGGTCGTCTTCCATGACGAGAATCTTCATGGAGCCGTTATACGCGATTTCACTGGAAGGTTGAGGGGCAGCCATGACTCAGCGCCTTTGCGTTCGCCAGCCGCATGTCGTGATCCCAGACCGGTACCCACTTGCGGGCACCGTGCTTGGCAAGCGGCAGCGGGTGATGGGAAACCCGCTGCCGCAGGAGCGAAACACGGTGACTGACTGACGTGCTCGGCCCCATGTTTTCCCGGCGGCGGCTCGGGGGTGTTGAAACCGCCGCAAGGAAAAGTCGCTGAGCAATTCCAGGAAAGGCGTGAAGCGGGTTTCCGTCCGGAATTGCGTCAAACAGAGAGTTAGAGCGGTTCTGCGTTCTCGAGGAGCGATTGAACCGCTCTCTCAGATCAGCCCTTTCCGACCGGCAGCGCGACGAAGCGGTTGCTATCGTCGCGGGTGATCTGCATCAGCACGGCCTTGCGGCCCGACTTGGAGGCATCGGTCATGGCCTTGGAAACGTCGTCGGTAGTGTTCACCTCGTTCGAATTGATCGAGGTGATGACGTCGCCGGGCTGGATGCCGCGGTCGGCCGCATCGCTGTCCGGATCGACATCGGTGACCACCAGGCCCTTGCCGTTTTCCGACTTTGTGACGGTGAGGCCGAGATCGGCAAGCGTATCGGCCTTGGCGGGAGCCGCCTGCTTGTTGCCGTCTTCGTTCGAGGCCTGCTTGTCGCTCGAAGGCAGTGTGCCGAGGTCCACCTTGACCGTCTCGTTCTTGCCGTTGCGCCAGACAGTGACATCAACCGACTTGCCCGGCGCATAAGCGCCGATCATGCGGGCGAGTTCTTTCGGCGAGGCGACGTCCTTGCCGTCGACCTGGGTGATGACATCGCCGGCGACGATGCCTGCCTTCTTGCCGGGACCAGCATCCTGCGCGCTCGAAACCAGCGCGCCCTTGTCCGACTTCAGGCCGAGCGACTCGGCGATGTCGGAGGTGACCGGCTGGATCTCGACGCCGAGCCAGCCGCGCTGGACGGAGCCGTTCTTCATCAGGTCTTCGACCACCTGCTTGGCGGTCGAGGCCGGAATGTCGAAGGCGATGCCGACACTGCCGCCCGACGGCGAGAAGATGGCGGTGTTGATGCCGATCACCTGGCCGTTGAGGTTGAAGGTCGGACCGCCCGAATTGCCGCGGTTGACCGAGGCGTCGATCTGGATGAAGTCGTCATAGGGGCCGGCGCCGATGTCGCGGCCGCGGGCCGAAACGATGCCTGCGGTGACGGTGCCGCCGAGGCCGAACGGGTTACCGACCGCCACGACCCAATCGCCGATGCGGATCTTGGAGTCGTCGGCGAAGTCGACATAGGTGAACTTGCCGCCGCCATCGACCTTCAGCACGGCGAGGTCGGTGCGCGGATCGGTGCCGATCAGCTTGGCGTCGAGCTCCTTGCCGTCATTGGTGACGACGGTGAAGTCGGAGCCTTCCGAAACCACGTGATTGTTGGTGACGAGGTAGCCGTCCTCGGAAATGAAAAAGCCCGAACCTTGAGCCACAGGGCGCGGCTCGCCATTGCCGTGGTTGCGGTGATTGAAGCGGGGCATGCCGAACTGGCCGCCCTGATCGCCGAAGCCGCGGAACTCCTTGAAGAAGCGGCGCAGCTGCGGATTGTCGGGCAGGTTGTCGAAGCCGTTCTGATCGTCGGAGCCGTCATCGGCCGTCGGCTGGATCTTGGCCTTCACCTTGACGCTGACCACCGCCGGCGAGACGCGCTCGACGACGTCGGCGAAGCTCGGAACCTGCGGAGCCTCGACACGCACAGCATCGGCCAGCACGGGCGCGGTGCCGGTGGCAAGCGCGCCTGCGCCGACCGCACCAATGACGGCCAGGGACGCGACAGCCGCCATCAGGCGTTTGCGGGTGCTTGAATATGAATCGGGGGCAATATTCATGGGTCTCGTTTCCTCTTTCGAAGTGGATGCGCTCAGGAGAGCATCCTCGGAAAAGAGACTTAGTGAGGCGCACATTACGGCGCCATTTCCGATATATGAAAATTTTGTAATGTTGGCGCTTTAATCGCGCAGCAGCTTGTCCAGCGCCGCCTGTTCCTCGGCGCTGAGCGTGCTGTCCGGCGCCGGGCGGCGCGAACGGGTGCTGAGCACGATGAAGATGCCGCCGGCCAGAAGTAAAAGCGCCGGGGTGCCCCACAAAAGCGCGTTGCGCAGGCTGAAGCGCGGCTTCAAGAGCACGAACTCGCCGTAGCGTGAGACGATGTAGTCCATCACCTGCTGGTCGGTATCGCCGGCGACGAGGCGCTGGCGCACGAGGATGCGCAGGTCGTGGGCCAGATCGGCGTCGGATTCGTCGATCGACTGGTTCTGGCAGACCATGCAGCGCAAGCCTTCGGAAAGCGC
>NZ_RZSR01000117.1:0-2942 GCF_004023265.1 Mesorhizobium sp. M1A.F.Ca.IN.020.06.1.1 | reverse complement strand
GAAAAAAAAAAACGACATTTCGGCGAACCTCTCCCGCCACGCGGCCGGCATCGCGACCGCGTATGGCGACGGCGACCTGGACCGCACCGTCTACCATCGCTTCAGCGAGATCTTCGAGCGGGAAGTTCAGGTGTTCTTCGTCGCCACCGGCACCGCGGCCAACGCCCTTTCGATGGCGGCGTTGAACCGTATCGGCGGCATCGCCCTTTGTCATTCCGAAGCGCATATGAATGTCGACGAGTTCGGCGCGATGGGCTTCTACACCGGCGGCGCTCGTACGGCGCCGGTTGCGGGTCCCCTGGGGCGCATCAACCCGCAGGCTCTCGACAATGCCATCAAGCGCTATTCGCAGGATCTTGCGCCGGCCGGCCAGCCGATGGCCGTGACGATCACCCAGGCGACCGAGGTGGGCACCGTCTACACCGTCGACGACGTCAAGGCGATTGCCGAGGTCAGCCGTAGGCACAAGCTGCCGCTGCATATGGATGGCGCGCGCTTTGCCAATGCGATTGCCGCGACCGACGTCACGCCGGCGGAAATGACCTGGAGGAGCGGCGTCGACTTGATCTCCTTCGGCGGCACCAAGAACGGTTGCTGGATGGCCGACGCGGTGGTGATCTTCAACCCGGAAGTCGGCCGGGATCTGCGCCTGCTTCGCCAGCGCGCCGGACAGACCTTTTCCAAGGCGCGCTTCATCTCGGCGCAATTCGAAGCCTATTTCACCGACGACCTTTGGCTGAGGATGGCGCGGCATGCCAATGCGATGGCGGCACATCTCGCCGAGACGATCGAGGACGCGCCGGCGGGCAGGCTCGCCTGGCTGCCGCAGGCCAACGAAGTGTTCGCAATCTTCGACCGCGCTCTTGCCGAAAAGCTGCAGACCGCCGGCGCCAAATTCTATGAATGGGGCGTGACGCAGGGTTTCGATGGCCATCTCGGCGACAAGGAAGCAATCTACCGTTTCGTCGCCAGCTTCGCCACCACCACCCAAGAGATCGACCGTCTCGGCCAACACCTCTCGCAATGATCAGGCGAGCAAAGGCCCCAGCGACAGTTCGAGGCCAAGCAGGATCAAAAAAGCCAGAAAACATCGGCGAAATGTCGCCGCGTTGATTTTCTGGCGCAGGATTAATGTCACAAAAAAGCGGCGCCCTTCGGCGCCGCTTTGGTCTCGGGAGGGAGACGTTTCTTACATGGAGCCCGCGGCTTACGCGGCGGCCTTGGCCTCGATCTGCTTGGCCTTGTCCGAAGACGAGGTGATCGCGATCTTGCGCGGCTTCAGCTCTTCCGGAATGTTGCGCTTGAGGTCGACGAAGAGCAGGCCGTTCTTCAGCGTGGCGCCCTCGACCTCAACGTGGTCGGCGAGCTGGAAGCGACGCTCGAAGGCGCGCGAAGCGATGCCGCGATAGAGCAGCTCCGAACCCTCGCCATTGTTCTCTTCCTTGCGCTCACCCTTGACGGTGAGCACATTGCGGTGCGCCTCGATCGAGATCTCGTCTTCCGAGAAGCCGGCAACCGCCATCGAGATGCGATAGGCGTTCTCGCCGGTGCGCTCGATGTTATAGGGCGGATAGGTCTGCGCGCTCTCGGGCTGGCCGAGCGTATCGAGCATGGTGAACAGCCGGTCGAAACCGACGGTCGAACGATAAAGCGGGGAAAAATCAACGTGACGCATGATGTGTTCTCCTGTTGAGCAACATGGTTTGCGTTTGACCCGGTACGAAACCCTCGAAAGGCGCTCCGGATAGGCCAGCGGCCCCGACATCGGCGGCCGCAACCTCCATTTGGGAAGCGGAAAAGCCCATTTCAAGAACTTCGCGCACCAACTTTCACTTCGATTTTTTCGCTCGATGAACGCCAGATGAACCGAGGCTTCGGCATCCGTTCAGCCGGGGCTCGCTAGGCTGCAGTCAACAATACGGATATGCGGCGCCTCGATCGGTGCGCCGCGACGAGGCCGACCGGGTGTAACGTCCCTTCCTCCCGGATCGACAGGGGGCCGGAAGCGCGCCGCAGGTGCTTCCGGCCTTCCCGTTCAGGAAAGCGCGTATTCCGGACCTTTGCTTTTGGCGCATGGGCGTCTATCACCGTGGCGACGCCTGGCCCGCTCGGGCAAGAAGCAATCAACGAAGCGCCGAATGACGGACCTTTTCTATCTGACTGAGGGCAATCCGCCGCCGCAGAACGCTGCCGGCGGCTTCTTCACCACCCGCGACGGCAGGAAGATCCGCTACGGCGTTTTCGCCGCCGTCGCCCGCCCGCTCCAGGGCACGGTGGTGCTGCTGACCGGCCGCAACGAGTGCATCGAGAAATATTTCGAGACCATCCGCGATCTCGCCGACCGCGGATTCGGCGTCGCCACCCTCGACTGGCGCGGCCAGGGCGATTCCAGCCGCCTGCTGCGCGACCGGCAGCGCGGCTATGTCCGCAGCTTCCGCGACTACACCCGTGATCTCGAGCAGTTCTTCGAGGAGATCGTGCTGCCCGATTGCCGCGGCCCCTATTACATCCTCGCCCATTCGACGGGAGCGGTGATCGCGCTTCTTGCCTCGCCGTCGATGGTCAACCGGGTGCGGCGGATGGTGCTGATCG
Source organism: Mesorhizobium sp. M1A.F.Ca.IN.020.06.1.1 (assembly GCF_004023265.1). NCBI lineage: Bacteria > Pseudomonadati > Pseudomonadota > Alphaproteobacteria > Hyphomicrobiales > Phyllobacteriaceae > Mesorhizobium > Mesorhizobium sp. M1A.F.Ca.IN.020.06.1.1. The sequence continues at coordinate 350 of NZ_RZSR01000117.1, read as the reverse complement.
CGCCTTTCCTGGCCGTGCCCGACTTGCGGGTTTCGATCGCCACCATACGGCGCGTCTGCGCGGTGTTCTGCGCGCTGGGCCTCGGCCGCCTCTATGCCGCCTGGGGGCCCCGCTCGAAATTGCCGACGCCCTTCGAAATGAACAAGGTGACGTCCGACCCGGAGCGCTACCGGCGCAATACCGATATTTACAGGGCCTGGCCCCACCTTGGACTCGGTGGTCCGACCATCCGCTGGCTGAAGGCCGCAGCCGCAGCGGCGGAAGCGGTCAGCGACCCCGATTTCATGGCAAGGATCCAGGTACCGACGCTGATCGTCGGCGCCGGCGCCGACGATCAGCGTCGGTACCTG
>NZ_RZSR01001181.1:0-1539 GCF_004023265.1 Mesorhizobium sp. M1A.F.Ca.IN.020.06.1.1 | reverse complement strand
GCTGACGGATGCGATGCTGAAGCTGGAGAAGCAGCAGGCCTTCTACGGCTATCACTATAAGGGGCGCACCTTCGACTGCGGCTCGCCGGAAGGCTTCGTCGAGGCCAATGTCGCCTTCGCGCTCTGGCGCAGCGACATGAATGCGAGCATGGCCGGGGTCATCCGCACGCTGCTGGATGAGGTGCGGCCGGCGGAGCGGATCGGCGCCGCTTCCTAGGTGCTGGCTAAGCGGAGCGGATCCTTCGGATCTCCGCGTCCGCATCGCTGGCGCGAGGATCACGAAGTGTCAGCGCTGCACCTTCAGACCGAGATAGACGCTGTTGGCGACATAGTCGCGACCGGGAAGGTTGCTGGTGAGCTTCTCCGTCCTGATTCTTGTGGTGAGGCCGGCATAGCGGTTCAGCCACCAGGTCAGGCCGGCCTCGGCGCTCAGGACCAGATCGTGGCCATCGGAGCCGATGTAGTCGCGCCAATCGAGCCCCAGCGCTGTATTCGCCGTCAGGTTGGCGCGGACCTGCCGCTCGCCGGTGAGCCGGCCCGAATAGAGGAGGTCGCCGCTCTCGTTAGCGATGGTCGTGGTCTCGACCGTGGTTCTTCCGGTCAGCCCGATGATGGTGCCGCGCTCGGGCGACCATCTGAGGTCGGCGTTGACGTAGGGCCCCGCAATCGCCGGCAGACGGTCGTCGTCGATGCCTTCGCGCAGCCATCCGACGGAGAACTCGCCGGAGAGCTTCTCGCGCATGTCGAGCTCGACGCCGGCGCGCGCGCTGAGCCGCGTCGAGGAGCGCTCGAAACCGTTGCTGTCGAGGCGCAGATCGTAGATCCGCCGGCCGGCTTCCACTTCAACGAATGGCGTCATGGCCGGTGAGACCTGATAGCCGGTACGCAAGGTCGCAGAGTAGAGTGTCGAGTCGCGATCCTTCAGCGACAAGACGGTGCCGTCCGAGAGCTTGGCGTCGCCGTAGAAGTCATGCGAGACCGCGCCGGTCAGCGCGTAGCGCATCTTGCCGACATCCTTCTCGATGCCGAGGCTGCCGTCGACCGTCTGCCGCAGCGGCTGTGAGGTGACGCCGGCAATCGCATCCGGCGAGGACGCCGATTCCGGCACCGCTTCATACCCGAGCTTGGCGATGGCGCGCAGTTCATTGTCGAGGTCGACAGTGAGCTGGCCTTCGATCCGGCCCTGCGCATCGTTGATCTTCTGGCCCGAAAGCGTGTTGCGAAAAAGGCCGTAGCCGTCGACGACGGCCGAATTCTCGCGCCAGTCGGAGGTGGCGGAGAAACGCAGCGCGGTTTCGGACAGCACAGCCGACCTGCCGCCGGCGCTGGCATCGGCATTGGAAGTCGCGGTGAGGCCTTGCTCGAGTGTCGGACGGAAGACAAAGGTCCCGACCTTAATGCCGGGGGCGGCGAAGGCATCGTCCTCCAGCTTCACTTTCTGGCCCTCGATCGATCCTGTGCGCTCCGCGCCGGGATCGAGCTTCTGCCGGTCGACGCTGTCGATAGTGACGGCGCGGCGGTTCGCGCCGTCATCCTCGG
>NZ_RZSR01001180.1:0-1570 GCF_004023265.1 Mesorhizobium sp. M1A.F.Ca.IN.020.06.1.1 | reverse complement strand
CTTCCAGGCCGCCGAGACCGCCTATGAATGCGTGCTGATCTCGACGGCCTTCGCCGATTTCGATGCGCTCCGGCTTTGCTCGCAACTGCGCTCGCTCGACCGCACCCGCTTCCTGCCGATCATGCTCTTGGCCGATGAGGGCGAGGAGGGCCGCATCATCCGCGGCCTCGAACTCGGCATCAACGACTATCTGACGCGGCCGATCGATCAGCACGAGCTGACGGCCCGGCTGCGCACGCAGGTGCGGCGCAAGCGCTATAACGATCAGCTGCGCGCCAGCGTCACCCAGACCATCGAGATGGCGGTGACCGACGCGCTGACCGGCCTGCACAACCGCCGCTACCTGGATAGCCATCTTGAGACGCTGTTCGACCGCGCCGTGGCGCGGCGGCGGCCGCTCTCGGTGATGATCACCGACCTCGACCGTTTCAAATCCATCAATGACGCCCATGGCCATGACGGCGGCGACGACGTTCTGCGTGAATTCGCCAGGCGGCTGCGCAAGAACGTGCGCGGCATCGATCTCGCCTGCCGCTTCGGCGGCGAGGAGTTCGTCGTGGTCATGCCGGATACCGACGGGCCAATCGCCGAGAAGGTGGCCGAGCGTATCCGCGCCGAGATCGCGCAGGCGCCCTTCGCAATCGGCAGCGATGGCAAGACGATCGAGGTGACGGTCAGCGTCGGCGTGTCATCGGTGCTGAGGGGAGCCGATACGGTCGCGGCGTTGATGAAGCGAGCCGACCTTGCGCTCTACGAGGCCAAGAGCGGCGGCCGCAACCGGGTTGTCGCCAAGGCCGCCTAATCCATGCCACCCAATGGTGCGCAGCAGTTTTGCCGCATCGACATGGACAAGACCAGAAGACTTAAGCGCGTTGCCTGAAATCGTTGCGCCGTGAAGCGGTTACGCACGGAAGCCCCAATTCCGCGTCAACCCGATAGGGTTAGGAATTTACCTTAATCCAAGCGATTCGGGAGCCGTGGTTAAGAAATGGTTGATTTTCATACGTTCTTGCGCAAATCTGCTTGGCATAGACCGAAGACGAAGCCGGCACGAGGGTAGACTGCCCGGCTCGATCCAAAAAATACCCCATGATGCTCAGGTCCGCCGCATCTCCTGGGTCCGTGGGGTCGGCCGGCCGGCGCTGGCACATAGTGGCCTCCTCGTACCGCTGCCAACCGCCGACCGGCCCCCTTTTTCTCATGCATGATTCAGCGTCAGGCAGCCGCGGGCTTTCTTGCTCGAGCGTCCGCCCGCTGAAAACAAAAACGCCGCCCCAAGGGGCGGCGTTCGGCATTTCAGGATAAACCGGATCACTTGATCTTGGTTTCCTTGAACTCGACGTGCTTCTTGGCAATCGGGTCGTACTTACGGAACGACAGCTTGTCCGTCTTGGTGCGGCTGTTCTTGCTGGTCACGTAGAAGAAACCGGTGTCGGCGGTCGACAGAAGCTTGATCTTGATGTTTGCGGCTTTGGCCATGATGTTCGTCCGTTAATGTTCGTGGAGTTTTGGCCGCTGGAGCACGGGGAAAACACCCGGACGCGGGAAACTTGGCGCGACACATAAAGAA
>NZ_RZSR01001179.1:0-1570 GCF_004023265.1 Mesorhizobium sp. M1A.F.Ca.IN.020.06.1.1 | reverse complement strand
GCAACAAGGTCTATATGGCCGGCGGCGAGCTGCGCAGCGATTCAGGCGCGGCCCTCGGAGTCGCGGCGATCGAATTCGTAAGCCGCTTCTCGGTCAGCCACGCGGTGATCTCCATCGGCGCGGTCGACGCCGTCGCCGGCCTGACCGACTACGAGCTGGAGGAGGCGGAATTCGCCCGCATGGTGTTGTCGCGCGGGCAACGCACGCTGGTCGTCACCGACCATACCAAGTTCGGCCGGCAGGGCCTGGTTCAGGTCTGCGGCTTCGACGGTTTCTCCGAGCTCGCCACCGACCAGCCGCCGCCGCGCGACATCGCCGCCGCGCTCAGCCAGGCCGGCGCGCGTCTCAGCATTGCGACGGCCTAGCGCCGGAGCCGCCAACGGCTTTCCTTCCCGGCCGCGCCGGTGTTTAGTCGGGTCATGGCCTTCACCATCCGCCAGCTCCAGTTCTTCGTCGCCGTCGCCGAGCAAGGCACGGTCTCGGGCGCCGCGCAGAACCTCTCCATCTCGCAATCCTCGGTCACCGAGGCGATCAAGGAGCTGGAAAGCGATCTCGGCGTCGAGCTGTTCGACCGCCACCCGCGCGGCCTCAACATCACCCATAAGGGCCACCAGTTCCTGCGCCACGCGACGAAAATCCTGGCCGACGTTTCCGATGCGCGCCGCGCTTTCCTCGGCGATCAACTCACAGCGGGCGGGCGGCTGCAGCTCGGCGTCACCTCGCTCGTCGCCGGCTACGTGCTCTCCGATCTGCTGGCTCGCTACCGCCGCGCCTATCCGAGCGTCGAAGTCTCGGCGATCGAGGACAATGGCGACTATCTCGAGCATCTGCTGGTCGGCGGCAAGCTCGACATCGCCGTCATGGTCACGTCGAATTTGCGCGATCGCACCGCGCTGCAGTCGGAAATCCTCGAAGTCTCGGCCTATCGGCTCTGGCTGCCGCTCAGCCACAAGCTCGCCAGCGCCGACATTATCTCGATCGGCGACATCGCTTCCGAACCGCTGATCATGCTGACCGTCGACGAGATCGAGGAGAACACCGGCAAGCTGCTGTCGGCGCTCGGTGCGAGACCGCATGTCGCCTTCCGCACCCGCTCCGTCGAGGCCGTGCGCAGCCTCGTCGCCACCGGCGCCGGCGTGGCGCTGCTGCCAGATCTCGTCTATCGTCCCTGGTCGCTGGAAGGCGACCGCATCGAATCCCGCGATATCTCCGGCTCGCTTCCGGTCGTCCAGGTCGGCATGGTTTGGCGCCGCGGTTCCAGCCTGCCGCAGGCCGCCCGCGACTTTATCGGACTTGCCCAGTCGCAGCGCATGGTCCGGCAGCGGCTCTGATCAGAGCGATTCCAGCAAAGTGTGAACGGTTGGGCTCGGCGACTTCGCCGCAACCTTCCGTCCGAAATGGCGTCGGAAAGAGTATCGGAAAATCCGATATCGGCTTTCTGATAAATGGATTTGCGAAACCGGAATTTTCACAGCACTTTTCGCTCAGGGAACAAAGCCGCTCAGGAGCGCGGCTGCCGGGGTGATGGGAACTCTGGCGTTCAGGTTTGCGTGTGATCCTTGTTGAAAAC
>NZ_RZSR01001178.1:0-1570 GCF_004023265.1 Mesorhizobium sp. M1A.F.Ca.IN.020.06.1.1 | reverse complement strand
ACTTTGCATTCCGTCTACGGGCTCGATAAGCAATAGCAAGAACTGAGTCCGTTATTGCGTGAGCGCCGGCCGTGGCGGAAGCTACGGCGGGCAACGTGCCCATTGGAGAAGAAGCCGCGATGCGTGACATGGCCGGTGGCCCGCGCGTTCTGCTGAGACGGCTCCGCGAGCTCATGCAGGAGCCGCTGGAGCCGCAGGAGCGGCTCGACCGTATCGTGCGCGACATCGCCTCCAACATGGTCGCCGAGGTGTGCTCGCTCTATGTGCTGCGCGCCGATTCGGTGCTGGAGCTCTACGCCACCGAAGGTCTGAACCCCACCGCCGTCCATTTGGCGCAGTTGAGGCTCGGGCAAGGCCTGGTCGGCACCATCGCCGCCAGCGCGCGGCCGCTCAATCTCTCCAACGCGCAGGAGCATCCGGCCTTCGCCTACCTGCCGGAGACGGGCGAAGAGATCTACAATTCCTTCCTCGGCGTGCCGGTGCTGCGGGCAGGGCGCACACTGGGCGTCCTGGTGGTGCAGAACAAGACCATGCGCCACTATCGCGACGACGAGGTCGAGGCGCTGGAAACGACGGCGATGGTGATCGCCGAGATGGTCGCCACCGGCGATCTTGCCCGTCTCACCCGGCCGGGCCTCGAACTTGACCTGCGCCGTCCGGCAAGCTTCACCGGTCTTGCCTTCAACGAAGGCGTCGGGCTTGGCCATGTCGTGCTGCACGAGCCGCGCATCGTCGTCACCAACCTATTCAACGAGGACAGCGAGGAGGAGGTGCGTCGCCTGGACCGTTCGCTCGGCTCGCTGAGGCTGTCGATCGACGACATGCTCGAGCGCCGGGACGTCGCTTTCGAGGGTGAGCATCGAGAGGTGCTCGAGGCGTATCGCATGTTCGCCAACGACCGCGGCTGGGTACGCCGGCTGGAAGAGGCGATCCGCAACGGCCTGACTGCGGAAGCGGCCGTCGAGAAGGTGCAGAGCGACATGCGCGCACGCATGCTGCACATGACGGACCCCTATCTGCGCGAGCGCATGAGCGATTTCGACGATCTCGCTAACCGGCTCTTGCGCCAGCTGATGGGGCGCGGTCCGGAGGATGTCGCGGCCTCGCTGCCAAAGGATGCCATCATCGTCGCCCGCTCGATGGGTGCGGCCGAACTGCTCGACTATCCCAGGGACAAGCTGCGCGGCCTGGTGCTGGAGGACGGCGCGGCCACCAGCCATGTCGTCATTGTCGCGCGCGCGATGGGCATTCCGGTCGCAGGCCAGGTCAAGGGCGCCGTCTCCATGGCGGAAAACGGCGATGCCATCATCGTCGACGGCGAGGAAGGCACCATTCACCTGCGGCCGCAGTCCGACCTCGAGGCCGCCTATGCCGAAAAGGTCCGCTTCCGAGCTCGGCGGCAGGAAATCTATCGCGAGCTGCGCAAGAAGCCGTCGCTGACCAAGGACGGCGTCCCGGTCGATCTCCTGATGAATGCCGGCCTTGCGGTCGACCTGCCGCAGCTTTCAGAATCGGGAGCGGCCGGCATCGGCCTGTTCCGCACCGAATTGCAGTTCATGGTGGCCTCGAC
>NZ_RZSR01001177.1:0-1573 GCF_004023265.1 Mesorhizobium sp. M1A.F.Ca.IN.020.06.1.1 | reverse complement strand
CTTCGACCGCCTGGCGCGATCGCTGGAGCGGGTCGGATCTGGAAAACTGCGCGAACCGCTCGTCGTCGGCGCCGTCGGAACCTTCGCCGTCGGCTGGCTGCTTCCGAGACTGGAAGACTTCCGGCGCACCCATCCGTTCGTCGAGCTGCGCCTGTCCACCAACAACAACCGCGTCGACCTGGCGGCCGAGGGATTGGATTTTTCGATCCGCTTCGGCAACGGCGCCTGGAATGGACTTGATGCGACGGAACTTTTCGAAGCACCTCTGACGCCGCTTTGCACGCCGGAACTGGCGGCGACGCTTCACGCGCCGCAGGACCTCGGCGCGCTTACCTTGCTGCGCAGCTACCGTCAGGACGAATGGAGCCGCTGGTTCGAGGCCGCCGGCATGGAAGCGCCTGCGAACTTCGCGAGCGCGATCGTCTTCGATTCTTCACTGGCGATGATGGAAGCCGCCGAACAAGGGGCAGGCGTTGCGCTGGCTCCGGCGCTGATGTTTTCGCGACAACTGAGCAAGGGGTCGATAAGGCGCCCTTTCCACGCCTCCATATCGCTCGGCAGCTATTGGCTGACCAAGTTGAAGTCCAGGGAACCGACCGCCGCGATGTCGGCCTTTGCGGACTGGATCACCAGCTTGGAACCGGACAGACGAAGCGCGCTCAGCTAGCGGTGCTTCAGCCGGCTTTCGCCGCCTCCGATGCCCCGAACCTCAGCCCATCCATCAAGAGCTTCACCAGCCGCCCCGAGCGGTCCCGCCAGTCGGGCGTGTTGGGGGCGGAGTAGATGCCGCCCAGCGCATGCAGCACGTCCGACGCATCGACGTCGGCGCGGATCTTCCCCGCAGCTGCGGCCTGTTCGACCAGCCCCTTCAGCGCGCCGGATACGCGGCCTGAGGTATCGGAGAACAGCGTCGAGTTGGTGGTGAGCAACAGCCGCAGGCTTGTCGCCAGACCGCGCTTGGTGGCGATATAGTCGACGAAGCGCTGCATCCAGAGTTCCAGCGCCACATCGGCCGGATGAGCGCCGGCAAGTTCCTCGGCCGCATGGCAGAGCGCTTCCACCTCGCGGCGGTAGACCACCTCGACCAGATGCTCGCGCGTCGGGAAATGCCGGTAGAGCGTGCCGATGCCGACTCCTGCCCGCTTGGCGATCTCCTCCAGCGAGGCATCGACACCCTCGGCGGCAAACGCCTGCGTCGCCGCCTCGACAAGCTTGTCGCGGTTGCGCTGCGCATCGGCGCGCAGCGGCTTTGGCGCCGGCGTTTCAGGCTTTTCGGCAGGCTCCGAGGGCTGTTCAGTCAGTTTTTTCTCCACTGTCGCAATATGGGGCTTGAACCCATCCGGGTCAGCCCCCCACGTAAATAAACGGAGGCGCCTCCGTTTTAGTGGAGTTGTCTTATCATATAATCAGGGGAAGCGATATGTCACGGGGTAAGCGCCTAATCTTCCCCCTCGAGGGGGAGATGTCGCCGAAGGCGACAGAAGGGGTCGCCGCGCGTGAAACGCCTTGCTGGCGCGCGACGCGCGAGGGCGTTGGCGCTCTACGTGAGACGACCCCCTCTGCCCTGCCGGGC
>NZ_RZSR01001176.1:0-1573 GCF_004023265.1 Mesorhizobium sp. M1A.F.Ca.IN.020.06.1.1 | reverse complement strand
GCATGAAGCTCACCGATCCGCCGGCGGCGACTGTCTCGATCAGCAGGTCGGCGAGCATCCCGCTGGTTTTTGCGTCGTCGTTCAGCGCCCTGATTTCAGGCGGGTTCATGTCGGTGGTCTCCAGTGATGAGGTATCGGGCCGCGGTCATGCGAAATGACTGCTACGTCTTCGGCGGCGCGCCCTTCGGATTTCCGCGATACGCTCGGCTTCGTCCTCGCTGAGGTGCCGCCCGCGCTCCAGGATCTCGAGCGTGTATTCCTCATAGGTGAGCCCAAGCCGCTCGGCCTTTTCCAGCCGCATCAGCATGACGGCGTGGCTCGGCGCCTTCCAGGCTTTGTCGTGGGCGGTGCGCCAGGCAAGAAAGATGTAGGGGTCCCCCTTGCCCCAGGGCGGACCTTCGTAGTCGTCGAGAGGCGGCCCGCCATTGTGGGACCGTTCAGGCCGGCGTGCCATGCGATCAGCCCCGGACCAGCGCCACCAGATACTCGGCGGCTTCCGGTCCCGGAGCGTGGAAGGTGCAGTCCGACGGGGCTCCGAGCGCCAGGCAGTCGCCCGGCTCCAGCCTGTGCACGACATTGCCTTCGGTGAAGTCCAGGCGGCCGCCGATCAGCCAGATCTGCTGCTTGATGAAGGCATAGGACGCTGCCGGGAATTCGACCTTGGCGCCTGCCGGCAGGCTGACCCGGATCAGTTCGAGCGGCATTTGCGTTGCCGGCGACAGATGCCGTCGCACATAGCCGGTCGCCGGATCCTGCCAGACCGGCTGCTCGTCCTTGCGGGACACACTGCCGCCCTGCATTTCGGCGCGGGCAATCAGCGTGGAGAGCGTCATGCCGAAAGCCGACGCGATGCGCACGAGGAGCGCCGCGGTCGGACTTGTCATGCCGCGCTCCATGGCGCTCAGCATCGCCTTGGAAACGTCGGAACGCTCGGCCAACTCGGCCAGCGACCATCCCCGCAAATCACGCTCGGAGCGTATCCGCCTGCCGATCGTGGACGTGATGTCGTTCGATATATCAGTCATTCATCCAATATATCGAAATTCCGGGATGAAGGAAGAGGCTGGTCGATCGCATTTTCGCGAGTGGTTTAACGGGCCCTACACCATCCGACCTCACGCGGCTTTAACCCCGATTGGGATAGCTTTGACCCCGAGGGGAATGGGACAGGTAACCGATGTTTGTTGAACGCGAAGCCTCCATTGGGGAGCCGACCTCGCAGGAGCGCCGCGACGCCCAGCAGAGCGACAAGCGCATCCTGGGCAACGTCGTGCAATGCGACGGTGCGCGCGCTACCATCAGCGCCTATGCCGAAGATGCCGAAGGCACGGTGACCGGCCTGTGGACCGTCGGCAAGATGATTTCCATCAACCTTGGCGCGACGCGAACCGTTGGCCTTGTCTATGCGATCGGCAAGTCTGACCGCGCCTGGAGCAATGAGGGCCAGAACGCAATCGAGGTCAGCATCGAACTGATCGGCGAGGTGCGCGACGGAGCCGAGCCCAGCGCCAAACCGGTCTTCGACCGCGGAATCACCACCTATCCGCATATCGGCGCGGTTGCCCACCGTATC
>NZ_RZSR01001175.1:0-1574 GCF_004023265.1 Mesorhizobium sp. M1A.F.Ca.IN.020.06.1.1 | reverse complement strand
GCGGGCGTTGGGACGGCCCGATCAACATGTGCGTCGCCGAAAAAGAGTTCAAGATTGCCGGCGTGAATGATTGCGTCGCCCGGGGCTTTCAGCGCGCCGGATTTCAGGAATATGACACGGGCGAGCAGGCAAGCTGGATGGTCCAGCTGACTGACGAGCCCGCAACGGGCGGCGCGCCAGCGGCCCCCGCTCCGGGAACGAACAATCAATGAGACGTAACCGCAAGGTCAAGATCCTCGCCACCATCGGTCCGGCTTCCTCCTCCGAGGAGATGCTGCGAAAGCTCTTCGAGGCAGGCGCCGACGTCTTCCGCATCAATATGAGCCATACCGACCACGAGCTGATGCGCACGCTTGTCGGCCGCATCCGGGCCGTCGAGGCGGCGGTCGGGCGGCCGATCGGCATTCTCGCCGATCTTCAGGGGCCAAAGCTCAGGGTCGGCAAGTTCGCCAATGGCAAGGAAGCACTGACCGTCGGCCAGACCTTCACGCTGGATGACAGTCCGGAACCCGGCACGTCGAAGCGCGTCTACCTGCCGCATCCGGAAATCCTGAACTCGGTCGAGGCCGGTCACCGTCTTTTGATCGATGACGGCAAGCTGGAGCTCAAGGCGGTCAAGAGCGACGGCAAGTCGATCGCCTGCACGGTGGTCGCCGGCACCGGCATCTCCGACAAGAAGGGCGTCAGCCTGCCCGACACCGATCTGCCGGTCGGCGCGCTGACCGAGAAGGACCGCGCCGATCTCGACGCGGTGCTGGCGGCAAGCGTCGACTGGGTGGCGCTGTCGTTCGTGCAGCGGCCGGAGGATCTGGCCGAAGCGCGCAAGATCGCGCGCGGCCGGGCCCTCATCATGGCCAAGATCGAAAAGCCGCAGGCGGTGGCGCGCCTGGCCGAGATCATCGAACTCTCCGACGCGCTGATGGTCGCGCGCGGCGATCTCGGCGTCGAGATGCCGCTCGAGGCCGTGCCCGGCATCCAGAAGCAGATCACGCGAGCCGCCCGCCGCGCCGGCAAACCGGTGGTGATCGCGACCCAGATGCTGGAATCGATGATCACCGCACCCGTGCCGACCCGCGCGGAGGTCTCGGATGTGTCGATCGCCGTCTTCGAAGGCGCGGACGCGATCATGCTTTCGGCCGAATCCGCCGCCGGCGCCTACCCGGTCGAGGCGGTCGCGATGATGAACCGCATCGCCACCAAGGTCGAAGCCGACCCGACTTATGCCGGCATCATCAACGCCCAGCGCTCGGAACCGGAAGCGACCGGGGCCGACGCCATTTCGCTCGCTGCGCGCGAGATCGCGGAGACGCTGAAACTGTCGGCGATCATTTCCTACACCGCCTCTGGAACAACTGGTCTGCGCGCCGCGCGCGAACGGCCGCAGGTGCCGATCGTGGCGCTGTCGCCGATCGTCAACACGGCGCGCCGGCTCTCGCTTCTGTGGGGTACGCATTGCGTGGTCTCGGAGGACGCTATCGACCTCGACGATATGGTCGACCGCGCCTGCCGCATTGCCCTCGAGGAAGGCTTCGGCAAGCCGGGCGACCGCGTCATCATCACGCCGGGCCTGCCGC
>NZ_RZSR01001174.1:0-1576 GCF_004023265.1 Mesorhizobium sp. M1A.F.Ca.IN.020.06.1.1 | reverse complement strand
GTATTACCCTCACCGCTATTACCGACACGTCTACGATGACGACTACTACACTCCCTATCGCGAGCGTTATGTGGTGCGCTATCATAACCGGTATTATCGCGATCATTGCCGGATCAAGATCGTGAAGCACTGGCGCCACGGCCACCGCATCATCGAAAAGATCCGCATCTGCCGGCGCTGACCGACCAGCGAGCGGACATCTCCTCTCGGCGAGGGGAGATGTCCGGCTGCGGCTGCGCCGCCTTGCAAATTCCCGCCAAAATGCCATCTAGAAGCCGGCATTCATAAGGGAAAGCAAAAGTGACGCAGCGAAGCGGCAGCGCCGACCTGCCGCTGCATGGCGGGCGGGTCCCGAAATGGCTGGGCGATCGCATGACGAAGCTCGGCGCGGTTCTGTGCGAAGCGATCAGCCATCATTACGGCCGCGACGAGCTTTTGCGGCGCCTCGCCCATCCCTTCTGGTTCCAGTCCTTCGGCGCCGTGATGGGCATGGACTGGCACTCCTCCGGCATCACCACTTCCGTCATCGGCGCGCTGAAGCGCGGCTTGAACCCGATGGCCGGCGAGCTTGGCATCCATGTCTGCGGCGGGCGCGGCGCACATTCGCGCAAGACGCCGGGCGAGCTGCTGGCGATCGGCGACCATGTCGGTCTCGACGGCCAAGCTCTTGCCACTGCCAGCCGGCTGGTCGCCAAGGTGGACAGCGCCGCCGTGCAGGACGGCTACGACCTCTACCTGCACGGCTTCATCGTCAGCGATGACGGGCGCTGGGTGGTGGTGCAGCAGGGCATGAACGGCGACGCCCGCCAGGCGCGCCGCTACCACTGGCTGTCGGAGGGGCTGGAAAGCTTCGTCGACCAGCCGCATGCGGCAATCGAGGGCGAACGCCAAGGCGAGATCGTCAACCTCACCGACCACCGCGCGGAGAAAGCGCGCGACGGGCAGATCGCGCTTCTGATGACGATGAGCCCGGAAAAGATCCTGAGCGAGCTTGCCGTTCTGGAGCCGCGAGCCGAAGCGCCGGAGCCGGCCGCGCAGCCGCTGCTCCCCAACCTCGTCATGCCGGCGCATCACGACGTGCGCGAGAGCGACATTGTCATGCGCCGCCTGCACGGCAACATTGCCGCCGCGATCGAGAGCGGCCCGAAGGATTTTCCCGAACTGCTGCTGGTGCCCGGCGTCGGCCCGCGCACGGTGCGCGCGCTCGCCATGGTCTCCGAGGTGGTGCACGGCGCGCCCTGCCGCTTTTCCGACCCGGCGCGCTTCTCGCTCGCCCACGGCGGCAAGGACCGCCACCCCTTCCCCGTGCCGCTTAAGGTCTATGACGAGACGATCTCGGTGCTGAAATCGGCGGTGAGCAAGGCCAAGCTTGGGCGCGGCGAGGAATTGGAGGCGCTGAGGCGGCTGGATGGAGAGTCACGCCGGATGGAGCGCTATGTAACGGGGCCGAGCCTGAAGGAGATCGCGGCGGGAGAGATGGACCAGTGGCATTTGCTGGGGGGACGGAGCGTGTTTGGGTGGGAACCACCACCTGACAGCGACCCGAAGCCGCTGAAGAAAGGCGGTTGAGACACGG
>NZ_RZSR01001173.1:0-1580 GCF_004023265.1 Mesorhizobium sp. M1A.F.Ca.IN.020.06.1.1 | reverse complement strand
TTTGTCTAACCGCCTATACCTATCCGATAGCCCGCATGCTCGATCCGCATGTCGACCTGCTTCTGGTCGGCGACAGCGTCGCCATGGTGCTGCATGGCCATGCCACGACGCTCGGCGCTTCGCTGGAGATGATGATCGCGCACGGACAAGCGGTGATGCGTGGCTCCGCAAAGGCCTGTGTGGTGGTCGACATGCCGGCAGGCAGCTACGAGGTATCGGTGGCGCAAGCTGTTGCCTCGGCAAGGCTCATCATCGGCGAGACGGGCTGCCAGGCGGTCAAACTCGAGGGCGGGGTCGACATGGCCGCCCAGATCGCGGCAATCGTCGCGGAAGGCATCCCGGTCATGGGCCATATCGGCTTGCAGCCGCAGTCGGTGGACAAGGACGGCGGCTACAAGATCAAGGGCCGGAGCAGGGAAAACATCGCCGCCCTTTTTCGCGACGCCGAAGCGGTTGAAAAGGCCGGCGCCTTCTCGGTCGTCATCGAGGGCACGGTCGAGGCGGTGGCTTCGGGTCTCACCCGCCATATCGCGATCCCGACCATCGGCATCGGCGCCAGCGGCGACTGCGACGGCCAGATCCTGGTCGTAGACGACATGATCGGTATGACCGTCGACCGCGTGCCGAAATTCGTCAAGGAATACGCAAAGCTGCGCGACACCATTGCGGATGCGGCGGCGCGTTACGCCGACGAGGTGCGCAGCCGCGCATTTCCCGGACCTGACCACGTTTTTTCGGCGGCATCGGGCAAGGACCAGGCATGAGCGGGCCAATCGTCGTCGAGAGCGTTGCGGCCCTTCGCGCGCAGATCCGGGATTGGCGCCGGGATGGCCTCAAGATCGCCATGGTGCCGACCATGGGCGCGCTGCATGACGGCCACATCTCGCTGGTCAGGATCGCGCTCAAAAAGGCGGAGCGCTGCGTCGTCTCCGTCTTCGTCAATCCGACCCAGTTCGCGCCGACCGAGGATCTGGACAAATATCCGCGCCAATTGGCCCGCGATCTCGACCAACTGCGGGAAGCAGGCGTGCATCTGGCCTTCACGCCAGGCGTGGCGGAAATGTACCCGGCCGGCTTCGCCACCAAAATCTCGGTCGGAGGCCCCTCCTCCGGCCTGGAGACGGATTTTCGGCCTGCCTTCTTCGACGGCGTCGCCACTGTCGTGGCCAAGCTTTTCCTGCAGGCAGCGCCCGACTGTGCCGTGTTCGGTGAGAAGGACTACCAGCAGCTTTGCGTTGTCAGGCAGTTGTGCCGTGATCTCGATCTGCCGGTCGAGATCGTCGGCGCGCCGACCGTGCGTGATTCCCACGGCCTCGCCATGTCGTCGCGCAACGCCTATCTCGGCGCGGCCGAGTTCGAGATCGCGCGCAAATTCAACGTGGTTCTGCGTCAGACCGCGGCCGAACTCGCGTCCGGCGCGGATGAGGCACGTGTGGTGAGTGAGGCTGCCGAAGCGCTCGTCAGGGCGGGCTTTCGGAAGGTCGACTACGTCGCCGCGCGGGAGGCCGCGACGCTCGCGCCCTGGCGACGAGACCGCGACGGCCGCCTGCTCGCGGCGGCCTGGCTCGGCACCACCAGGC
>NZ_RZSR01001172.1:0-1580 GCF_004023265.1 Mesorhizobium sp. M1A.F.Ca.IN.020.06.1.1 | reverse complement strand
CTCGACAATCGCAGGCGCCGCAGGCGCCGCAAGCGGCATTGCCGAGGCTGCACTTGCCGCGGCAGTCCCGCCGATGGCAAGCGCAGCCGCAACAGAATATTTCGTCAGACCATTCATGGGATACTCCGAAGTTTCTCGAGGTTGAACCGGCCACGTCGCGTTCGCGTGGCGGCAGGCGTGTCCCTCTTTTTCTTTGAACGGAGACGGCCGGCGCTTTCCGTCGCTCTTATGGCGTATTTTTTGCCGGGGTCGGCCGCTGCCTGCCGACATGACGCAATAGGGCGTCGGCCAGCAGCTTACGGTCATCTAGCGGGCTCGACGCGGCGAATTCGACGATGCGCTGTTCCAGCCGGCTGCGGATGGTGGCGTCGGCATTGCGCGCCCGCTCCAGGGCTGCGGCCAGAGCGTTGGCGTCGAGCGTCGGCTGCTGCAAGAGGTTGGCCGCCTCACGCCGCGCCTGCTGTCCGTCGAGGATGACTGCGCGCGACTCGCGCCGAACCTCGCGCAACGCCTGGCGGAATACCTTGCGGTCGCTGGCGGGAAGCTGACCGCCGGCCGATTCCAGCGAATAGCCGCCTCCGGAACGGCCGATCAGCCAGCCTGCACCGCCGGCGACGGCGCCGATCAGGAAGACGTTCAGCACCAGCGATGCCGCGAAAAGACGAGCGCTCATAGGTCCTCCGTGTCGGCGTCGGGACCGGCATCGCCGAACGACGTTGCGTTGGCATCCATCACATAATGGTCGGACGTGGCATCTGGCGTGACAACGGTGACCAGCGCCAGCCCGACCACGGCGCCGGCAAGGCCGACGCCGGCAAGTCCAAAGCCCAGCCACCAAAACCGGCGGCGCCGCCCCTGGCTGAGCTGCGTGGTGGCCCGTGCGACAATCTCGCCATGCAGCGTCCGGCTTGGGGCCTCGACGTGATGACGGTCGAGAATGGCATCGAGCCTGCCGGCGGTCGCTAAGATGGCGCGACCCTCCTCGCTCTCCGCAAACAGCGTGGCGGCAGCCTGGTCGGCCCGCGGCCAGCGATGCAGGGCGCTGCCATAGGCGTCCGCAAGTGCAGCGAAGCGTTGGGCACTCATCGGCCCGTCAGCGGCCTTTCTTTCGTCAGCCATCTCGTTTCCCCTTCCACGGGTTTGACGTGGCCACCCAAGTCCCAACCGCCGCCAGCTGCTCAGTCATCGCCATCTCCGATGAGCATGGCTTGCAGCGAGCGTCGACCCCGCGCGAGCAGGCTTTCCAGCGCATCGACGCTGACCTGCATGGCGCCGGCGGCCTCGATGTTGGACATCTCCTGATAATAGACGAGCACGATCGCCTCGCGCTGGCGCGGCGCGATGCGCAGCAGCGCCTGCTGGACGCGCCGGCCTTCGTCTCCGGCGTCGGGAAGCGGTGCCTCATCCGCCGCCTCCGGCAGTTCGTCCGTCACCCATTCGCGGCGCCGCCGCAGCCGGTCGTAGCAGAGGTTGAGCGCCACCCGGTGGACCCAGGTGTCGAAACGCGCATGACCCTGGCGCCAGCCCGAGGCATGACGCCAGATGCGCACGAAGGTCTCCTGGGCGACGTCCTCGGCCTC
>NZ_RZSR01000116.1:0-9419 GCF_004023265.1 Mesorhizobium sp. M1A.F.Ca.IN.020.06.1.1 | reverse complement strand
TCGTATGACCGGTCGACCTGGGAGATGAAGACCAGCACCAGCCCGCGTTCCCGGGCAAACGATCTCAAGGCGCGTATCTGGACCATGAGCTCGGGATCCTCGCGCTTCTGGTCGAGCAGTTGCAGATAGTCGATCACCGCCAGCGTGCCGCGCGGCGCCGACCCCAACGCCTCGATGATGTAGGTGGCGCTGATGGCGTCGGAATTGTCGAACTCGAACAGATGGTCGAAAACGGCAGGGTCGACGCCGATGTCGCGGAACCGGTCGAGGATGTCGGCATGCATGTATTCCAGGGTGAAGAATACGGCGCGACTGCCCTGCTTCATGGCCGCCACGGCGAGTTCGAGGCTCATCAGCGTCTTGCCCTGACCCGGCCGGGCCGCCACGAGGACCATGTCGCCGGGTATCAGTTGCGCCAGCAGCCTCCCGGCGGGTGCGGCCTCGGCGGCTTTCGCCGCAAGCAGGCTCCAGCTGCCAAAGCCTTCCTTGAAGGCCATGCGGTCAAGCGCCTCATGAAGGGGAACATCTTCCTTGCGCGACAGCAACCTCGCCTGGCGCTTCAGATGATAGACGGGTGCGGAAAGCCGCATCGAAAAACCTCCTATTGCGAGCAGTCTTCGCAATCCCTCCTTATGCCGATGCTCGAACAGTCGGTTTAGCGATCGAATGCCCTGCATGAACGATGCTTTCCCAACGGAGGGAGGAGGGCGTGGGCGCGCCGGAATCAGATAGTAGCCAACTTCTTGCCTGTCGAAAATCGCAGATGCGCCAGCTTCGGCAGAGCGCACTAGACAAGAAGTGTTTCGCCCATCGGCGCTATGCTCTTATGATTGGCGCAGGTGATTCACCACAAGCGATACCAGTTCGAGGGGGGATTAATCCGGTGCGGTTGATATCTGTTCCGCTTGGTGCCGCCGTCCTCTTCGTCCTCGCCGCTCTGACGGCATCGGTCGGCTCGTTCGCGGCGTTGCGCCCATCGAACATTCCGGACTGGCTGCAGCGCCATGTCGGCGACAACGAAGGTCAGATCTCGCAGGTCGTGCTGGAGCGGGCGCGCGCCCTCCACCAGAAGAAGGTCAGTGAAGGTTCGGTCAGCAACCCCTGCTACTTCGCCATGGATGCGACGCGGCCGGCGACCTGGGCAACAGTGTGCTTGGCCAACGCTACTATATCATCTGCGAGGCCAAGCAGCTCTTTCGAGCGGTTTCTTCGGGCCATGGCGGCGGCCGCAATCTCAAAGGCGTTGCCGATTTCTCCAATGGCAGGCGTTGCGCGAAAAACTTCGGCAACGCGATGGATTCGGAGCTGACGGCAGGCGGAGCCTACATGACCGCCGAGACCAAGACGTCCTTCAAGGGCTATTATCGCGTCGGTGCGCAGAACGCGGTGTTCATGCGTACCTTCATCCAGTTCGATGGCGAAGGCGAAGCGGCGAACGCCAGGCAGCGCGTGATCGGCGGCCATCCGGCAGCCTTGCTCAGGGGCATGTGCCTGCGGAAAGATCCGAACAGCTCCTACGCCGACCATGACGGCTTCGTCCCGTTCGGCAAGCTGGTGAATTATGCCGGCGGCCGCAGCAATGGCTGCACCAGCTGGTCGCCGGCCGATGCCGAGCAGATCATCCCGTTGGTGAAGAACAACCCGACGACGCTCTATATCTATCCTGAATCGCGCGACATCGCCGCTGTGGCGCGCGCAAAGGCCGCCGGCCAAGCGCTGTCGGCTGCGGGCGTCTATTGGAACGCATCCTGCCTGAAGGAAATCGGCTCTCCGAAGTTCTGGCCGAAGAAGACCCTCGAGCCGATCATCGCGCAGTACAAGAAGGACCATCCGGCGCCGCCGCCGCAGCCGGTGCCGATCTGCAAGAACTGAGCCGGTCTTCTACTGGAGCAGCCCCTTGATGATGGCGCTCGCCTTGGCGAAATCCATCTGGCCGGCATATTTCTGCTTCAGGGCGCCGATCACCTTGCCCATGTCCTTCTGGCTGGCGGCACCCGTCGCCGCGATCGCCTCGCGCGCCGCCGCCGTGATCGCCACATCGTCGAGCTGTGCCGGCAGGAACTCGCGGATGATCTCCATCTCGCCGCGCTCCTGCGCCGCCAGTTCCGGCCGCCTGCCGTCCTCGAAGGCTTTGGCCGATTCCTCGCGCTGCTTCACCATCTTGGAGAGGATCTGCAGGATCTCTTCCTCGCTCGCCGCCGGCTTGCCCGCGCCGCGATTGGCGATGTCGCGGTCGTGGATGGCGGCCTGGATCAGCCTGAGCGTCGGCAGCCGATGCTTGTCCTGTGCCTTCATCGCGCTCTTCATGGATTCGGCGATTTTCTCGCGCATGATGCTTCTCCTTCGATCGCGGCGGACAATAGCTTCGCCGGACGCTCAAGGCAAATCCAGGCAAACCGTTGATTTTGCTCGGCGAAATAAATCCATTCCGCTCGGAGGAAGCGTCATTGACCGCTTTGCCGCCATCCCCTATGTACTGAGCCTCGCATGAACTGAAACTTTGGTTGCGCGCAGGCTCGCGAATTCGCCGCCGCGCGTCGTTTGCTGCGCGGGTCGTCCCTCCAACGGGATGATCCGGAACAGCCTCTAGGAGTGCCGCCATGGCCACGACCGCCCCCTGGGCCACCGAAAAGCCGACCGCCCTTCTCGTGCTCGCCGACGGCACGGTGATCGAAGGCCGCGGCCTCGGCGCCACCGGATCGGCGGTCGCCGAAGTCTGCTTCAACACCGCCCTGACCGGCTACGAAGAGATCCTTACCGACCCCTCCTATGCCGGCCAGATCGTCACCTTCACCTTCCCGCATATCGGCAATGTCGGCACCAACAGCGAGGATATCGAGGATTTGCATCCAGCTGCCCGCGCGGGTGCCGTCGGCGCGATCTTCAAGGCCAATGTCACCGACCCCTCCAACTACCGGGCGGCCGGGCATCTCGACCAATGGTTGAAGAGGCGCGGCATCATCGCGCTCTCGGGGATCGACACTCGCGCTCTCACCGTGCTGATCCGCGAGAAAGGCATGCCCAACGCCGTGATCGCCCATGCACCGGATGGCGTTTTCGACCTCGACGACCTGAAGCCGCGCGCCGCCGCCTGGTCGGGCCTTATCGGGCTGGACCTCGCCAAGGAGGTCACCTCGGGCCAATCCTCGGTCTGGCGCGAGACGCCCTGGGCCTGGAACAAAGGCTTCGGCGAGCAGGACGAGTCGTCGCTGCATGTCGTGGCCATCGATTATGGCGTCAAGCGAAACATACTGCGCCTGCTTGCGGGCCTCGGCGCCAAGGTCACCGTCGTGCCGGCAAAAACCGGCGCGGAAGAGATCCTGGCCATGCAGCCGGACGGCATCTTCCTGTCCAACGGTCCCGGCGACCCGGAAGCGACGGGCAAATATGCCGTGCCGGTCATCCAGGACCTGCTGAAAAGCGATCTCCCGGTGTTCGGCATCTGCCTCGGCCACCAGATGCTGGCGCTGGCGCTCGGCGGCAAGACCGAGAAGATGCATCAGGGCCATCACGGCGCCAACCATCCGGTGAAGGACCACACAACCGGCAAGGTCGAGATCGTCTCGATGAACCATGGCTTCGCCGTCGACGCCGACTCGCTGCCCGAAGGCGTCGAGGAAACCCACGTCTCGCTGTTCGACGGCTCGAATTGCGGCATCGCGCTGACCGGCCGGCCGGTGTTCTCGGTCCAGCACCATCCCGAGGCCTCGCCCGGGCCGCAGGATTCGCACTATCTCTTCCGCCGCTTCGTCAATCTCATTCGCGAGCGGCGCGGCGCGCCGGCCCTGGCCGAGGGCGCCTAGCTCAAAGCGCAACCCACTCCAAGGCGTATTGAGATTCGGGCCAGGCCGGGCCGGAGTCGAAGACGGGCGCGAAGCGACCAAACTGGCCGGGTTCAGAGAACCGGAGCGGATCGTATTTTTTGGTCGTGCGCACTGGAAGCGCAGGAAACAGTCATTTACAGGCCGGCACCACCTGAATATCAACACGCCTTAAGCCGCGTCGGTCACCGCTTCCTGCGCGTGCATGCGCTCGACCTCCTTCGGTGTCGGCTTGGCGACCTTCGTCACGAAGACGATCACCGCCAATGTCAGGAAAACCGCGCCGAGCACATAGGGCGCGCCGCCGAACTCAACCGGCGCGCTTGGGCCGGTGAACCAGGAAAAGATCGCCGTATAAAGCAGCGGCGTGATGATCGAGGTGATCCAGAAGATCGAGGTCATCGCGCCCTGCAATTCGCCTTGCGCCGAAGGCGGCACCTTGGCGGCCGCAAGGCTCCTCAATGGCGGGTCGGCGAGCGCTTCCAGGCAGCCGGCGACGATCACCGCGTAGATCATCCAGCCCTGCGTCGCAAACGCGTAGCCAAAGGCGCTGAGCGCGGTGAAGGTCAGGCCGATCGCCGCGGTCCTCCACTCGCCGAGCTTCGGGATGACACGCGGCAGCACCGTCGCCATGACGATCGCGCCGCATAGACCGAAGGCGCCGAGCGAGAAGCCGATCTGCTGCTCATTCCAGCCATAACGGTAGCTTGAAACGAAGGACCAGACCGCCGGATACATCATGTGGCCGAGCGTCATCAGCAAGAAGACCAGCCCGATCCAGCCTATGCCGGGATAGTTGCGCATCTGGATCAGCGTGCCAACCGGATTGGCACGTTTCCATTCGAAGCGGCGACGATGCTGCTCGTCCAGCGTCTCCGGCAGCAAGAACATCGCGATGAGGAAGTTCACGAAGGCGAGCCCGGCTGCGAAATAGAACGGCACGCGCGGCCCGAATGTGCCGAGCAGTCCGCCGAGCACCGGACCGATGACGAAGCCGACGCCGAAGGCAATGCCGAGCAGGCCGAAATTCTTGGCCCTGTTCTCGTCGTTCGAGATGTCGGCGATGAAGGCCGACGTCGTCGAATAGCTGGCGCCCGAAATGCCGGCGAGCACGCGTCCGATGAACAGCATCGGATAGGACCAGGCGATGGCGCAGATCAGATTATCGATGGAGAAGGTGAGCACCGAGGCAAGCAGGATCGGCCGCCGCCCGAAACGGTCGCTTAAGCCGCCGATGACAGGCGCGAAGAAGAACTGCATCGCCGCATAGACGAAGAACAGCCAGCCGCCCTCGATAGCCGCCTCGCTTACGCCGGCGCCGGTCAGCTCCTGCAGATAGGCCGGCAGCACCGGCATGATGATGCCGAAGCCGATGACGTCGAGCAGCAGCGTCGTGAAAACGAGCGCAAGGCCCCGCTTGGCGGTCTTGGGGTCGATCATGGTGACAAGCTCCTCGGCCGCCTTGGACGGGAGGCTCTTATAGGCGAGCCAGCCGGCCGGAACAATAAGCGAACGACCGCAACTGCCTCATCCTGACATCAGTTCCCGGCAGCCCGCCGCGGTGCCGCAGCCCTGCGTCGCTGTTCAGACCGGATTGTTGAATGTATCGCAGTCCGAAAGCTTGCCGCTCTTGTAGCCGCGCGCCAGCCAGGTCTGCCGCTGCGCCGACGTGCCGTGGTTGAAGCTTTCCGGAACCACATAGCCCTGCATTTTTTTCTGCAGCGTGTCGTCGCCGATCTGCTTGGCGGCATTCAGCGCGCTTTCCATGTCGCCCTGCTCCAGAATGCCCTTCTGCGCAGTATAGTGCGCCCAGACACCGGCGAAGCAGTCGGCCTGAAGCTCGACCCGGACCGACATCTGATTGGCCTCGGCCTCGCCCATGCCCTGCCGCATCTGGTTGAATTTCGACATGATGCCGGTGAGGTTCTGCACGTGATGGCCGACCTCATGCGCGATCACGTAGGCGCGGGCGAATTCACCCGAGGCGCCGAACTGCTGGTCGAGCTGCTGGAAGAAGGTCATGTCGAGATAGACCTTGTGATCGCCCGGGCAATAGAACGGTCCCGCCGCCGAAGAGGCAAAGCCGCAAGCCGACCGGATCTGGCTGCTGAACAGCACCAGCTTTGGGTCCTCGTAGGTAAGGCCATTGGCCTTGAAGATACCGCTCCATGTGTCCTCGGTCTCGGCGAGCACGGTCGCCACGAACTGTTTCATCTCGTCCGAGGCGGGCGCGCCGCTGTCCGGCGAACTGCTGTCTTCGGTAATCTGGCCGCCGCCGCCCGGCACGAGGCCACCACCTTCACCCAGGATCTGCGATGGATCGAAGCCGAAATACCATCCGGCGAGAACCACCAGAATGACGAAGATGATGCTGCCGCCGCCGCCCGCTCGCCCCCCGATCGGAACGCGGAACTGCCGCGGACTGTCACCGCCGAACCCGCCGCTGTCGCTGCGCTCGTCCTCGATATTGTCGCTCTGACGGCGGCCTCTCCAAAGCATGGCAACTTCCTCGCAATGCAGATGTTCTGGAAGGTCCGGCCTATGACCGCCCCCTTCAGACAATTATCGCAACGGTCACGCCGAGTCACAGCATTTTTGCTGACCAAAAGACCGCGCGTCCGGCTCCAGATGGGATGAAATCAGAGCTTTTGCTTCGAGCCGGTTTCGGCCTCGGTCTTGCGCTCGTCACGAGCCGCCGCGTGTCTCAACCCTTTGGCCGCTGGCTTGCCCTTCGTGGTCGGTGCCTGTTCAACGCCCGTCGCTTCCTCCGTTCCACGCGATCATCGCGCAACGTCAGGAGCAACGTGCGTACCGTTCGGCGGTTCCAGCGACTCGTCGGTCCAGAAGTTTAACGCTGGCGGGGCTCAGCGTGTCGTCATCGCCCTGCGAAATGCATCCAGCGTCTCGGCGCTGACATGGTGCTCGATGCCCTCGGCATCGATCCGTGCCGTCTCGGCGCTGACACCGAGCGAGCGCAGGAAGGCTTCGACAGTCTCGTGACGGATGCGGCTCTCCTGCGCCACCTTGCGACCGGCGTCCGTGAGAAACACCCCGCGATAGGGTTTCCTGGACACCAGCCCGTCGGCGCAGAGCCTTGTCAGCATTTTTGCCACGGTGGGTTGCGCGACGCCAAGCCTGGCCGCGATATCGACCTGACGGGCCTCGTTTCCGTCCTCGATCAGATCGGCGATCAGCTCGACATAGTCCTCGACAAGCGCGCTGCGACGCGCTTCGCGGGTCTGACGGAACCCTTCCGAATGGATTTCGGCATCAGGAAGCGGCTTTTCGCGTCGAACTGGTCTGTTCCTCAGCGCCAATACGCGCTCCTTCATGGCTGAATCGGCTCCGCACTCATAGCACGGACCGTGGTGCCCTGGCCGTTTATTTGCATTCCCGGGTCGGCGCAACCCGGCGTTTGCTGCTGCACGCGGCGCCCTATCGGCGTGCATCACAAGAGCTTGAACAATGAAGTATAGCCTGTTGCATAATGTTCAGCCTTAGCATACATAGTGGCGATCCTCGATACCCTTCCAGCGGACCCCCCGATGTCAGAAGCAGTGTCCCGTCCCTCGTGGCAATTTGCCCGCTCCGATGAGACTGAGCAGCCCAGTCTGCGCGAGGTCAATGCCTCGATCAGGGTGCCCGACACCGGTCTCTGGTTCCGCCGCCTGTTCGCCTTCATGGGTCCCGGCTATATGGTCTCGGTCGGCTATATGGACCCGGGCAACTGGGCGACAGACCTCGCCGGCGGCGCCCAGTTCGGCTACACGCTGCTTTTCATCATCATGCTGTCGAACCTGATGGCGATCCTGTTGCAGGCACTGGCCGCCCGCCTCGGCATCGCCACCGGCCGCGACCTCGCGCAGGCCTGTCGCGCCTATTATCCGCGTCCGGCAAATTTCCTGCTCTGGATCGCCTGCGAACTGGCGATCATCGCCTGCGACCTCGCCGAGGTGATCGGCACGGCGATTGCGCTGCAGCTCCTGTTCGGCATCCCGCTGATCGGCGGCGCCGTCCTCACCGCGCTGGACGCCTTCCTTGTGCTGCTGCTCATGAACAGGGGCTTCCGTTATCTCGAGGCGTTCGTCGTCGCGCTCCTGATCATCATCTTTGGCTGCTTCGCCATCCAGATCTTCGTCGCCGCCCCGCCCGCAGGCACAATCCTGCATTCGATGTTTGTGCCGTCGTCCCAGATCGTCACCAACCCGACGATGCTCTACATCGCCATCGGCATCATCGGCGCCACCGTGATGCCGCACAATCTCTACCTGCACTCCTCGATCGTGCAGACCCGCGCCTATGAGCGCACCGATGCCGGCAAGCGCGACGCCATCAAATGGGCGACCACGGACTCGACCATCGCGCTGATCCTGGCGCTGTTTGTCAACGCGTCCATCCTGATCGTCGCGGCAGTGGCCTTCCACGGCACCGGGCACCAGGATGTCGCCGAGATCGGTCAGGCTTTCGAATTGCTGTCGCCGCTGTTGGGCTTGAGCATTGCCTCGATCCTGTTCGCGGTCGCGCTGCTCGCCTCCGGGCTCAACTCGACGGTCACCGCCACGCTTGCCGGCCAGATCGTGATGGAAGGCTTCCTGCGTCTGCGCATTCCGCAATGGGCGCGCCGCCTGCTGACGCGCGGCCTTGCCATCGTCCCCGTCGTGATCGTCACCGCGCTCTACGGCGAAAAGGGCACGGCCCAGCTCCTGGTCTTCAGCCAGGTCATCCTGTCGATGCAGTTGCCCTTCGCCGTTGTGCCGCTGGTGCAGTTCGTCTCGGATAAGAAGAAGATGGGCAGTTTCGTCATCTCGCGCGGCGTCGCCGCACTCGCCTGGGTAGTCGCGGCGATCATCCTGGTGCTCAACTTCAAGCTGCTCTTCGACACTTTTGCCGGCTGAGTTCGAGCCGCGACATCCCGGCCGGCCGCGCTATCTTCTGAAAGCATGACCGTTTCGGACGACGCCCGAAAATTCTACGCCAAACTGATGGCCGCGCATGCGCGCTCCGCCGATCCCCGCATCGAGGAGGCGTTCGCCTCCGTGCCGCGCGAGGCCTTTCTCGGCCCTGGACCTTGGACAGTCTTTGCCGGCGACGGAGCGTTCAAAACCCCGACTGCGGATCCAAGCTACATCTACCAGAACGTGCTGGTGGTGCTCGATGCCGACAAGGGCATCAACAACGGCGAACCGATTCTGCACGCCATGTGGATCGGCAAGGTCGAACCGAAACCCGGCGAAGCCGTCACCCATATCGGCGCCGGTACGGGCTACTATACCGCGCTGCTGGCAAGGCTGGTCGAGCCCGGCGGCAGCGTCACCGCCTTCGAGATCGAAGCGGATCTCGCCGCGCAAGCCAAGGTGAACCTCGCGGCCTATGGCAATGTCGAGGTCGTTGCCGGCGACGCTGTCGCCGGCCCGCTGCCGCCCTCCGACATCATCTATGTCAATGCTGCCGTCATTGCCCCGCCCCCTGCGTGGCTGAGGGCGCTCAGGCCCGGCGGCCGGCTGATCTTCCCCTGGCGGCCGGCGCAGCGTATCGGCCTCGCCGTGCTGGTCACCCGCATGCAGGCGGGGTTCGCCTGCCGGCCCTTCATGGGTTCCT
>NZ_RZSR01001171.1:0-1583 GCF_004023265.1 Mesorhizobium sp. M1A.F.Ca.IN.020.06.1.1 | reverse complement strand
TCTTCAACCGGCTCTACAAGGGCCTGTTCGGCGCCGATTTCACCGATATCTTTTCCGGCTACCGGGTCTTTTCGCGGCGCTTCGTCAAGAGCTTCCCGGCGGTTTCCGGCGGCTTCGAGATCGAGACCGAGATGTCGGTCCATGCCTCGCAGCTCAAGCTGCCGGTGAACGAGATGGCGCTCGACTACGGCCGCCGCCCGGAAGGCTCATCGTCGAAGCTGTCGACGTTCAGAGACGGCGCCAGGATCCTGTGGATGTTCGCCATGTTGGTGAAGGAGACGCAGCCGCTGCGTTTCTTCGGCACGTTTGCCCTGTTCTTCCTGGCGGCCAGCATCGGGCTGATGATCCCGGTGCTGATCGAGTTCGCCGAGACAGGACTTGTTCCGCGCATGCCGACCTGGGTGCTGTCGGTTGGCCTGCTCCTCTTGTCCATGCTGGCGATGGTCACCGGGCTGATCCTCGATTCGGTGTCGCGCGGCCGGGCCGAACAGAAGCGCATCTTCTATCTTTCCATCCCTGCCGGCCGCACCGAGCGACGCGCGGGCTTCAACGGCGAGGCCTCCCCGAAGAGGGAGCCGGGCAAGGCCTCGCGAGCCGCCTGATGGTCCGGCTTGCCCGCTTCGTGCTTGCCGGCGGCATCGGCTTCGTTGCCGATGCGGCCGCGCTCTGGCTGCTGCTTTCCGTCACGCCGCTCGGACCGCTGGCGGCGCGCGTGCTGTCGATCGGCTTCGCGCTCACCGTCACCTGGCAGATCAACCGGCATCTGACCTTTGCGCCGTCGAGCCGAGGCATCGCGCAGGAAGGCGCGCGTTACGGCGGCGTCGGCGTCGCCACCAGCATCGTCAATTATCTCGTCTATTGTGCCCTTCTGTTCGCGCTGCCCTCCCTGCCGCCGCTGGCGGCGCTGACGGTCGCCTCGCTGGTCGCGATGGCGCTGTCCTTCGTCGGCTATTCCCGGCTGGTCTTCGACCGATAATCTCTGGCCGATTGGCAGAAGCCGCCGATTTCCCTATATCGGCGGCAGAGATTGCCGGAGACCCGAGATGCCGTTGAAAATCGCCGTCCAGATGGACCATGTCTCGACGGTGTCGATCGCCGGCGACACCACGTTCGCGCTGTCGCTGGAAGCGCAGCGGCGCGGCCACAAGCTTTTCCACTACACGCCCGACCGGCTGTCGATGCGGGACGGCAAGGTGTTCGCGCGCGCCGAGGAGATGCAGGTGCGCGACGAGAAGGGCAGCCATTATTCGCTGGGCGAGCCGGTGCGCACCGATCTGTCGGAGATGGACGTGGTGCTGCTCAGGCAGGACCCGCCCTTCGACATGAACTACATCACCACCACCCACATTTTGGAACGCATCCATCCGAAGACACTGGTGATCAATGACCCGGCCTGGGTGCGCAACAGCCCGGAAAAGATCTTCGTCACCGAATTCCCGGACCTGATGCCGGAGACGCTGATCACCAAGGATCCGCAGGAGGTGGCCGCCTTTCGCAAGGAGTTCGGCGACATCATCGTCAAGCCGCTCTACGGCAATGGCGGGGCGGGCCTCTTCCATCTGCACGAGGCCGACCGCCACCTC
>NZ_RZSR01001170.1:0-1583 GCF_004023265.1 Mesorhizobium sp. M1A.F.Ca.IN.020.06.1.1 | reverse complement strand
TCGTTGCGGATGTCTGCGACCGTCGGGAGAGAATGCCTACGGGAGAAGCTCACTGAAAATGCCGAATCGTCGTTGCTAACTTTGGAAAAATCCAAACTAAATGCGTGAACCAAATAACCACGGGGCCGCGAACTTGCGCAGCGGCCGAAGTAAAGTTCGAGCACCCGCGATGTTTCAGTTGAACCTGCCCCGCTAAGCTTCCCGATGCGCCAGTTGTGTGGAAGCATTCGCGTGGAGAGGGGCCGTGGACGAAGAATTTCGTATCGCCAACATGAATTGGATGAGCTACCGGGACCGCATTTCCAGGACGGAGTCTGTCGTCCTGGTGCCGATCGGTTCCGTGGAACAACATGGACCGCATTTGCCGCTTGCAACGGACTCGCTCATTCCAACCGCGATCTGCGAGCATTGCGCCAGGCATTCCGGCGCCCTCGTCGCTCCGACGCTAAGCTACGGCGCGCGCTCGACGCCGCGCTGCGGCGGCGGCCAGCATTTCTGCGGCACCACCAGCATTGATGCCTCGACTTTGATAATCCAGATCCGCGACCTCGTGCGAGAATTCACGCGTCACGGCGTCAAGAACCTGGCTTTTGTCGTGGGCCACATGGAGAACACCTGGTTCGTCAACGAGGCCTGCGAACTGGCTCTGCGTGACGCCAAGATGATGGGCGCCGAGCCTCCGCGCATGATGGCGGTCGGCTACTGGGAGTTTCTGACGCAGAAAACGATCGATCACGTCTTCGCTGACAAGTTTCCAAACTGGGCGCTCGAGCACGCTGGAATCATGGAGACCTCGATGATGCTGCATATCCATCCCGAGCTCGTGCACATGGATACGCTCATCGAACACGGGCCTTCCCGTTTGCCTGTCTATGATATGTGGCCATACGATCAATCGCTGATCCCGGCCGATGGCGTTCTGAACACAGCGATCGGCTCGACTTCCGAAAGGGGGAAGATATTCTTTGACGAGTTCACCTCTTCCCTCTCCGCGGCCCTGGGCCGGGAGTTTGGCCGTTAGCGAAATTCCAGGAAAGCGCGGCGGCGACATCCCTGTGCTCGCTGCTTGATCGGTTGCCCTGTTGGACGGTACGGGGAATAGTGGATGGAGCCGCTCTGGATGTTGTATGCCAATGATGACGACACGGCTTGCGGGAGCCGAGCCGTGGCGCGCGACTGGCAGAACCTCTTCAACCTGGTCTTGCCGTTGTTGCGCCGGCCAGAATGGAAATTCCCGCGCCTTTGGCCGAAGGCAGACGCGCCCGCCACCAACCTCGGCTGAATGGCTGACCCCCTGCGCCGAGCCGGACGCGAATTCATCCACTGCAACTGAATTGCCGGCAGTCGAGAGCTCGCGGTTTGGCTACTCGGTGGCTGGTCGACAGCGCGAGACGAACCCGGCTGTCGAGAGAACGCTAGGACGGGCCTCAACGGAGGCGCTCGACGAATTCTCCACCATTTCCGAATCGATCCTCATCACTAAAGGAATCACGGAAGACTCGGTAGCGTGAGCGTCCGGCTTGCGCTCCAAGATCCGCTGTCGGGATCGCGCCATCCCGAGAAAGCTCGGCGCGGTCTTTCGC
>NZ_RZSR01001169.1:0-1584 GCF_004023265.1 Mesorhizobium sp. M1A.F.Ca.IN.020.06.1.1 | reverse complement strand
TGCCAGATCTCATGCGCGGTAGCGAGATCTGCGTCCCGCAAGCTTTCGAAAAGCTTGACCACGTACCTCTCGGCGTCACCCTTTCGGTCGGTGTAGACCACTCCCAGCTGGTGGTTGAATCGCCTGACGTCTGCCGTCAGCTCCGAAAAGTAACGAATGGTCCGCTGCAATCCCGTCGCGTCGATGATCGCCTGCTGGAACTCGAGGTCGTTGCGGACTGTCTCGGCCTGGTTGTCGAGCCTGGCGAACCTGACGGCGTTCTCAGCCAGTTTTTCCAATCGCTTCAAGTCGGCTGAGGCTAGGCGACCAGGCTGCGCTAGCAGATGATCCAGCGCAATTTTTCCCAGCGCCATCCGGATATTGTAAACCTCGATGACGCTGTCTGCATCAACCGCGCTGACGGACGCTCCCTTGTTTCGCCTGAGCTCGACAAAACCCTCGCGGGAAAGCAGGCGCAACGCTTCCCGAACGGGATGTCGGGACACGTTTAGCATGTCGGTGAGCTGCTGCTCAACCAACCGGTCGCCTGGCTTGAAGTGCCCGGCAATGATCGCGTTGCGGATTTGCTCGGCAGCAAACTGCGTGCTCTCCATTTGCGTCATGGGAGCAAGTATCATCCTGGCGTCGCTTTGTTTCGGCATCAAAACCCTTGTCAGGATCGTGGAAGGCCGACTGCATCGGCCATGCGGATTTGTAGACTATATACGAACCCGCACGCCCCCGAAAAGCCACGGCGAGGGGGTTTCCTAGCAATATCGGCCCATCACAGTGAAATCGAAATGTTCTTGGCCGGAAGCTCGCTCGCACCCCTGTAGGCGGTAATCTCGATCTCGAAGACATACTCAGGTCCGCCCAGCGGACTGCATGTCACGTAGCTAGCCGGAGAGATGCCCCGGAACTTCTCTTTATATAAGCCATGCCCTCCGCGACATCTTCCTGGCGAGGAATGAAGATGCGCCGGCGAACCACATCCGCAAGGCCGCTGCCGACCGCCTTGAGCGCGCCTTCGACATTCTTCATCGCCTGCCTTGCCTGCTCGATTGCTGTTTGCGGCATTGCGCGGGTCTTGTAGTCGCGTCCAGCGGTGAGCGACATGAAGATCCAGTTGTCGAGCACGACGATCCTCGAATAGCTTTCTTTCTCTTCAAGGATGCTGCCGGACCTAAGCTTTACGAGTTCCATTTGCTCTGCGTACTCCATGGTCAGATTGAGATACCGCCATCGATCGCCACCGTCTGCCCGGTGATCAGCGCGCCAGCGAAACCGAGATAGATGATGAGTTCGGCCACATCGGCGGTGGTGCAGACCTTCTTCAAGGGCGTGTTGGCAATTGTGCTCTGGCGCCGCTCCTCGGACCATTCTATGCCCCACGAGCTTTCGACCACGCCGGGCGCCACGGCATTTACCCGCACATCGGGAGCGAGCGCGCGCGCCAGGTTCTTCGTCAGGTTGATGACGGCTGCCTTCGAACCGCTGTAGGCAATAGTGCTTGCCACGGCGCCAAAACCTGCGATGGAGGCGGTGTTGACTATTGCGCCTTTTGCCGACTTCAAGGCGGGCGCCGCTGCCTTGGAGCAGCGGAAC
>NZ_RZSR01001168.1:0-1585 GCF_004023265.1 Mesorhizobium sp. M1A.F.Ca.IN.020.06.1.1 | reverse complement strand
CAAGGCGTGTCGGCGGGCGTGGGCGCCAGTGCCGACGGTGTCGGCGGCGCAAACGTCGGCGCATCGACCGGCGGCGGATCGCTCGGCGTCAATGCCGGCGGCAATCTGGGCAGCACCAGCACAGGCGTGTCGACAAGCGTGGGCGCCGCCGCCGCGGGCGACGATCCTTCCGCCGTCAGCGGATCGGCTGCCTCTGCGCAGAACCCGGCCGCGGTGCCGACAGCCCCTGCTTTGGCCAAAAGCGCGACGCAGACCATTGTGCTGCCTCCAGTGCTGAGGCCCTCCAGATCCGCCGGCGGCGACCTCCGGCGGGTCACCAAAGGCTATCGCATCGCGCCGCTGTCACCTCCGAAGGCGATACCCGGCACGCCGGCCGCCGTAGTGCGCGCCTGTCGCGCCGCGATCGCGGCGGCCGCCAAGCCCCTCGGCGCCGTGCGTGTTTACACGGTCAGCGCCGGCCCCTTGCGTCAACGCCGAAGCGGGCTCAACGCGCCGATCGAGGTGCGCATAGACTATGACGGGCGAGGCGGCATCGAAGTGAGGCAGGCGAAAGTCGGCTGTCGCCTAAATGCGAAGGGCGCGGTCACCGCGGTGATTTAGGCAAAGGCACAACGGCCGTTGCCATCCTTCCTGCCGGTTGCAACCTCGGCGGTTGGCATTTCCCCGCCCCACAAGGTGGGGAAGAGGTGGCTCGGCGCAGCCGAGACGGAGCGGGGGAGCGCCATATCCGATAACCCTGCCGACCGCAGGCGCGGACCTCAGCCGGCTGCAGACAAGGCGCCCGCGCTTCGGCTAGAGTTCCGCCGGGCGCAAAAAAATCGTCGAAGGGGAGCATCGCGATGAACGAAGTCAGGCCGATCGCCGAGATCGCCAGCTATCACGCCCATATCTACTACGGCGGGGAGGCCGAGCGGCAGCATGCCGAATGGCTGCGCCAGCGCATCGCAGAGCGCTTCCGCGTGCGCCTGGGCAACTGGCGCGACGAGCCGGTCGGCCCGCACCAGCAAGCCATGTACCAGGTCTCCTTCGCCACCGAGATCTTTGCCACGCTGGTTCCCTGGCTGATGCTGAACCACGGCGGCCTGAGCATCCTCATCCATCCCAACACCACCAACCCCAAGCGCGACCACCTTATCGACCCGATCTGGATCGGCCGGGCACTGCCGGTGAAGGGCGACGTGCTTGGCGAGGAGGACGAGGCAGAGGAAGCGCTGGAGGTGAATACCGAGCCGACGCTGGGGGTGTGAGGGGGGCGCGGCGATCTCGTCACGATGGCGTGAGAGGCGGCTGGCCGGCGGAGTTGTCGATTGACTGACCAATCGCGGTGTGGCGAATTCGCGCCGATGGTTCCCTTCGGGGATCAAAAGGGAACGCGGTGCGGAGAAATCCAAAGCCGTGGCTGCCCCCGCAACTGTAAGCGGCATGCCGGTTTCACGATGCCACTGGCTGCATGGGCCGGGAAGGCGAAAGCGGCGGGAATCCGCGAGCCAGGAGACCTGCCATCATGGACGTCAAAGCAGAACATCGGACGGGGTGATCCGGTGTGCGCGCCTGGCCGGAGGGCGGGGCGAGTTCCCTGCGATGA
>NZ_RZSR01001167.1:0-1587 GCF_004023265.1 Mesorhizobium sp. M1A.F.Ca.IN.020.06.1.1 | reverse complement strand
ACATACGATCGCGCGATGGAGGCGATGGAGGCCGTCAACGGTGAGATTGAAGGGCTGATCAAGAATGCGTGGGGGCGGTCATGAGGGTGACCACCTTGGTCTCATCAATGCCCCTCGTCTCGTTGGGAGCTCCCAACTTGCGTGCAGGACCTCGGCTCGCTCGCAGTTTTCGCGACTGGCCGCCTAAATTGTCGGGCCGCGTTGGGAGCTCCCAACAAAGGTATACGCGTTTCATCGGCATCCCAGGGGGCTTGCTATGAGTCGCCGGGATGCGATCAATTCCCTGTTCCTGAAGAAGCCCGAGACCCCTGCCCCCTCGCCGGTCAAGGCACCCGATCGCGTGCGTACGGGAGCCATTGCAGCGATGGGCTCATCACTGCAGGAAATGACGGAAAGCGTTAGAGCGGCCGATCGCCTGCAGCAACAGCTGGCTTCAGGTGAGGCGGTTGTTTCGCTGGAACCCGGACAGATTGACGGGTCAGTAATAGCCGATCGCATTCACATTGACGTCGATCCGGGCTTCGATGAGCTTGTGGCCAGCATCGCCGAGAATGGTCAGCAGGTCCCCATCCTGGTCAGGCCGCACCCTGAAAAAGCTGGCCGGTTCCAGATCGCCTATGGGCGACGGCGTCTGCGAGCGGCAGCTCAACTGGGCCGCCCTGTACAAGCGATCGTGCGCAATCTCACCGACAATGAGCTTGTGGTCGCGCAAGGTCGCGAAAATCTCGATCGCAACGATCTCTCATTTATCGAGAAGGCACTGTTCGCGAAGCACCTAGAGGACGCCGGTTACGATCGGCAAACAATCATCGCCGCTCTGTCTACGGACAAGGGAGATCTGAGCCGCTACATAGCGATCGCTCGGCGTATCCCAGAGGCAATGTTGCGACGCATCGGGCCCGCGTCAAAAGTTGGCCGAGCGCGTTGGCTGGGTCTGGCAGAGCGTCTTGGCGATGCCAAGACGACCGCTCTGATAGAGCGCGTATTGAACGACCCTGCTGTCCTCGCAATGGACAGTGACACTCGGTTCCAAGAGGTCTGGAAGGCACTCAGCAAGCCGCAGCGTCCCACGACAAGCAAGGCGAGCGCTTGGTTGACACCTGATGGCAAGCGCGCGGGTCTTCTGGAGCGCCGCGGCGGTAAGACCGCAATTGTCTTCAACGATAAGGTCGTTCCGAAGTTTGCGGTCTTCGTATCAGGCCGTCTTGACGACCTTTTTTCGGAATTTTCGGAGTTGAAAAGCAAGGAGGAGAAGCGGGACCAAAACTGATCTGCCAGCAGGTTAGCTCTTGTTGGCAGGCAGGGTAGACAATCGAAACGAGCAAAGAAAAAAGGCCCCCGGAAGGATTCCAGAAGCCCTTTCTCGTCTGTGTAGCGACAACGAGAATCGCACTTCCCGGAATCGCAGTCAAGAGTCCAAGTGGCTCGGCGCCGTTCGGCGGCAGATTTTCTTTGCCTAGCGATAGGTGAAGGAACATGGGGACTCATATTGCAACGACGCCCTTTGGGCGGCGGCCGATGACGCTTGGCCTGGTTTCAAGCCAGCTCACGGCCAAGACGGTGAAACACGACGCCACGGTCTCGAAG
>NZ_RZSR01001166.1:0-1595 GCF_004023265.1 Mesorhizobium sp. M1A.F.Ca.IN.020.06.1.1 | reverse complement strand
GACGACGTTGGCCCGCTATTTCCGCCAGTATCTCGACATCGCCGACAAACACGGGGTCGGCTTCGTGCTCGATACTCCGACGTGGCGCGCCAATCCGGACTGGGGCGAAAAGCTCGGCTATTCGAAAGTCGCATTGTCGGGCATAGACATGCAGGCAGTGTCATGGGCGCGGGCGCTGGCTGCGCCCTATGTTGCGCGTGGCATGACCGTGCTGGTCAATGGGGTGGTCGGGCCCCGTGGCGACGGCTACCGCATTGACACAGTCATGACGCCCGCCGAGGCCGAGACCTATCACGGCGATCAGGTCAAGGCGTTCCGCGATGCCAGCGCCGATATGGTCAGCGCCATCACGATGACCTATGCGCAGGAGGCTGCCGGAATAGCCTGTGCCGCGATGGCGGTGGGGCTCCCGTCGGTGATTTCGTTTACCGTCGAGACGGACGGACGCCTGCCTTCGGGGGAGAGCCTGAGAGACGCCATCGAGACCGTTGACGACGAAACGGACGGCGCCCCCGCATATTTCATGATCAACTGCGCGCATCCGAGCCATTTCGACGCCGTCCTTGCCGGCGACGGACGCTGGATCAGGCGCATTCGCGGCGTGCGGGCCAACGCCTCCGCCAAAAGCCATGCCGAGCTGGATGCGGCGACCGAACTCGATCCAGGCGATCCTGTCGACCTCGGCCGGCGCTACCGCGCCATGCGCGACCGCTTCGGCCAGATAGCCGTGCTTGGCGGCTGCTGCGGCACCGACAGACGCCATATCGCTGCGATCTGCGAGGCCTGCCTCTGAGCCTTGCCTATAGCGGCTAGCCTTCCATCTCCTCGCGCAGCATCTCCAACTCCAGCCACTCTTCCTCAAGTGAGGTCAGCGTGGTGCGCTCCTTGTCGAGCGCGGCGATGGTCTTCTGGAACGATGCGGGATCGCGCTCGTAGAAGGACGGGTCGGCGATATTGTTCTCCAGCCTTGAGATGGACGCGCTCACCGCCTCGATCTTCTTCGGCAGGGATTCCAGCGCGAACTTCTGCTTGAAGGAGAGCTTCTTGGCCGGGCTTTTAGCGCTGGTCTGTTCGGCCCTGGCCGTCGCTTCGTTCGCTTCAGCCTTCGGCCTTGCCTTGCGCTCCTCCAGCTTCGAGCCGCCGCGTTGCGCCAGCATGTCGGAATAGCCGCCGGCATATTCGATCCAGCGTCCGGCGCCGTTGGGCGCGATCACGCTGGTGACTGTGCGGTCAAGGAAATCGCGATCATGGCTGACCAGGACGACCGTTCCGGCAAAGCCGGCGACCAGTTCCTGCAGCAGCTCCAGCGTCTCCATGTCGAGGTCGTTGGTCGGCTCGTCGAGCACCAAAAGGTTCGCCGGCCGCGCCAGCACCCGGGCCAGCAGCAGTCGCGCCCGCTCGCCGCCCGAAAGCTCGCGCACCGGCGTGCGCGCCTGCTCCGGCTTGAAAAGAAAATCCTTCATATAGGAGACGACGTGGCGCTGCTCGCCATTGACCACAAGGTTCTCGCCGCGCCCGTCGGTCAGGTAATTCGCCAGCGTCTCCTGCGGGTCGACGGCCTCGCGCTTCTGGTCGAGTGTTGCGATTTCCAGATT
>NZ_RZSR01001165.1:0-1598 GCF_004023265.1 Mesorhizobium sp. M1A.F.Ca.IN.020.06.1.1 | reverse complement strand
CTCGGCTCGATCAGCCGCACCAGCGCGCGGCCGAGCGTCGACTTGCCGGAACCGGATTCGCCGACGATGCCGGTCACCGATCCCTTGGGCAGGTCGAAGTCCAGTCCTTTGAGGATCTCGGCCAGTGGCGCCCGGCCGATCAGCGGCTTGCGCGTCATGTCGGGCAGCGCCACCTTCAGCCCGCGGACGGAAAACAGTGGCTCAGCCATGGCTTGGCCTCCACGCCCTGTCGGCGCCCGCGATCTCGTCCGCGAGCCCGGCCAGCACGGTTTCGTTCACCGGCTTCAGCGATGCGTAGGGATCGGTATAGCGCGGCGTCGCCGCGATCAGCGCCCGCGTGTAGGGGTGCTGCGGCGATGCGAAGAGGTCAGCGGTCGCGGCTTCTTCGACCACCTTGCCGGCATAGAGCACCGACACTTTCTGGCTGATCTTGGCGACGACACCGAGATCGTGCGTGACGAACAGAAGCGCCGTGCCGTGGTTGCGCTGCAATTGCGCGATGAGGCGCAGGATCTGCTTCTGCACGGTCACGTCCAGCGCCGTCGTCGGCTCGTCGGCGACCATCAGCCTGGGCTCGGCGGCGAAGGCGGCCGCGATCAGCACGCGCTGGCGCATGCCGCCGGAGAGCTCGTGCGGATAGCATTTCAGAACACGTTCGGGCTCGCGGATCTGCACCTCGTCGAGCAACTGCCGGATACGCTTGTCTGCCTTCTCGCCGCTCCAGCCGAGGATGCGCACCAGCCGGTCGGTCATCTGCGGGCCGATGCGGCGCGACGGGTTGAGCGCGGTGAGCGGGTCCTGTGGGATCAGCGCGGTACGCGCGCCGATCAGCGTCCGCCGCGCCTTCGCATCGAGGCGGCCGAGATCCTCGCCCTCGATCAGCATCTCGCCCTCGACGATGCGCACGCTCTTCGGCAGCACGCCGAGCACCGCCTTGCCGATCATCGTCTTGCCGGCGCCGCTCTCGCCGACCAGCGCGCGGACTTCGCCCGGCTGCACGGTGAGCGACACCGAGCGCAGCACGCGCTGGCCGTTGGGCAGCACGGCGCTCAAGGAGCGGATTTCGAGGCATGGTTCCATATTGGCGCTCATCGCAGCACCGGATCGAATCGCGCCTTCAATCCTTCGCCGAACTGGCTGAAGGACAGCACGGTGAGGATCAATGTGATCAGCGGGAACACCAGCACCCACCAGGCCTGGTGGATCGACAGCCGGCCTTCGGCGATGATGCCGCCCCAGGTCGGATCGTCGGTCGAGATCGACAGATTGACGAAGGAGAGGATCGCCTCGACAATGACGGCGATGCCCATCTCAAGCGACAAGAGCGCCACCACTGACGGCAGCACATTGGGCAGGACTTCGCGCAGCATGATGCCGATGCGGCCATAGCCGGCGATGTGCGCGCTCTCGACATAGTCCATGCGCGCCTGACCCATCGCCTCGGCGCGGATCACGCGGCAGAACCGCGTCCAGTCGATGACGGCGATGGCGATGATGACGGAGCTCAAGCCGGTGCCCAGCACCGCGACCAGAAGGATCGCGAACAGCACCGGCGGGAAGGCCATCCAGACATCGACGATGCGCGAGATGACGCGGTC
>NZ_RZSR01001164.1:0-1605 GCF_004023265.1 Mesorhizobium sp. M1A.F.Ca.IN.020.06.1.1 | reverse complement strand
ACACACTGCTTGTCGCGGTCGGCGGCGGCGGCCTGATCGGCGGCATCGCCGCCTGGTTCGCTGGCCGCATCCGCATCATCGCCATCGAGCCCGAGGGCGCGCCGACGCTTCACCGCGCCTTCGAAGCCGGCAAGCCGGTCGATGCACCGGCGGAGGGCATCGCCGCCGATTCGCTGGCGCCGAAGCGCGTCGGCGAAATGATGTTCCCGATCGCGAAAGCTTTCGTCGAGCGCTCGATCCTGGTCAGCGACGACGACATCGTGGCGGCGCAGAAAGCGCTCTGGGAGCGCGCGCAAATCATCGCCGAGCCGGGCGGGGCCGCTGCCTTTGCCGCGATGCTTTCCGGCCGCTACGCGCCGGCTCCCGGCGAGCGCGTGGCCGTCCTGGTCTGCGGATCCAACACGAATCCCGCGAATTTCTGATCGTAAAGGCGGCGAACCCGTCACAGATTTTGGAACTCGCCTCGCCTTCGCCGTGTTTGGTGTTATCCTCTGCTCATGAGGTCCGGGCGATCCTGCCCGGGCAGGAAGGGCCGATGACGGAACGACCCATTTCCAGCGGCGAACGCGGTCTGGCCGGGCGCCTTGCCTTGAGCCGGCTGGCGACGCGGGCCTCGATGATCTTCGAGCGCGGCTGGCCGTTGCTGTTGCCGCTGGCGGTGGTCGCCGGCCTGTTCCTCAGTGTCGCGTGGCTGGGCTTGTTCCAGCGCCTGCCGGATCTGGCGCGGATCGGCCTCCTGATCCTCTTCTCCATCTCGGCGCTCGCCGCGCTCTTTGCGCTGCGCTTCTTCCGCATTCCGTCCGTCGCCGAGGTCGACCGGCGCATCGAGGCAGCGAACGAGCTGCTGCACAGCCCCGTGCAGGTGCAGACCGACCGGCCGAGCGGCGCGGAGAGCCTCTTCTCGCAGGCGCTGTGGCGCGAGCACCAGAAGCGCATGGCCGAGCGGCTCTCCGACCTGGGCGGCGACAGGCCGCGCACAAGCGTGCCGGATTACGACCGCTGGGGCCTGCGGGCTGTGGTGGGGCTGCTGTTCGTCACCGCTTTTGCCTTCTCGTTCGGACCTTTCGGCGGCAGGATCAGCGACGGCTTCGTCGCCAGCGCCGCGCGCGATAGCGTGCCGCCCCGCATCGATGCCTGGGTGACGCCGCCTTCCTATACCGGCAAGCCGCCGCTGTTCTTGACCGCCGACGTCAACCAGGCCGCGCAGGTCTTCAGCGTCCCTGAGGGCAGCGACGTCTCGCTGCGCGTCACTGGCGGAACCGGCGAAGAAACGCTGAGCTATGCCGACGCGAACGGCAATGATCGCGCCATCGAGCCGGTTGCGCCGAAGGGCGCCACGCCAGCCGCGGCACAGCCGGGGTCCCCAGCCGGGCTCAAAGTGCGCCAGTTCTCCGGCAAGCTGAACAACAACGGCACGCTGCGGCTCAAGACCGGCGAGGACGATCTCGGCCACTGGGCCTTCGCCATCATCCCGGACAAACCGCCGACGATCCGTTTCGTCGGCGAGCCCAAGCGTGCCGTCAATGGCGCCATCGAGCTCAACTACCAGATCGACGACGACTACGGCGCGGCAGCGTCAGCGGCATGTCGGGCGGGCCATAGAGC
>NZ_RZSR01001163.1:0-1607 GCF_004023265.1 Mesorhizobium sp. M1A.F.Ca.IN.020.06.1.1 | reverse complement strand
ATGCCGAGCGGGGCGATCAATCGACTGGTCCAGGCCCCCGAGGCAACAACGATCGTTTCACAGGCAAGCCGGCCCTGCTCGGTCTCGACGCCACAGACGGCGCCGTTCCAAAGATCGATCGACAATGCCGCGGTATTGTCCATGACCACCGCCCCGTGGCGCGCAGCACCTCGCGCAAAGGCCGGGGCTGCTTTTTCCGGCTCCGCGTTGCCGTCCGTCGGCGTAAACAGGGCTCCTCGGCAGTCCCTGGGATCGTAGTGGGGCAGAAGCTCGGCGACCTGCGAGGGCGTCAGGAGTTCGGTCGTAAGACCGAACTCCCGCGCGACAGGCATGAAGGCCTCCGAGCGTTCGAGCATGCCCTCATCATAGATGACCCGCATCTGACCTTGCTGGCTCCAGTCGAGTCCTTCGCCGAGCTCGGCCTCGATGCCGCGCCATATCTCGATACAGTCGAGCATCATCGGGATTTCGCTCGGGTCACGTCCTTGTGTGCGGATGGCCCCCCAGTTACGGCTCGACTGCTCGCCATTGACGCGGCCTTTTTCCACCAGCGCGACCGTCTTTCCTGATTTTGCCAGGTAATAGGCTGCGGTCGTGCCGACGATGCCGCCGCCGATCACGACGGTGTCGAACCTTTGGTTCATGAGCCATCTCGCGGCGCGGCGCCAGGGTAATGCCGCGCGGCATACTCACGCGATGTGAAGCCGTCGCGCAGACTGCGCGCGACCTCGGCCGATGGCCGTTCCACCGGGGGCCCGAAACCCGCACCCCCCGGAGAGATCAGGCGAACGGCATCGCCCTTCGCCATGATGCGGTCGACGATGAACATCTCGATTGGTTCCACGGGACCTTCGGCACTGTGATATTCAAGGGAGGCTCGGCCGCCCTCGCCACCGCCGAATAGCCCCGGAGCTGGGCTCTTCTTGCCGTCCGCCTTGGTCGAGACCGAAACCCCGTCGACCAACGAGCCGATGTCGCGGATGATGGCGGCGCCGCCCTGCGTGCGGCCAGGGCCGGCCGTGTCGATGGCGAGTCCGTATTCGCGCACGATCAAAGGAAACTCGATCTCGAGCGGCTCGGCCGGCGTGTTGGATGTGTTGGTGATGCCGACCTGGGTGCCGTGCATGCCGTCCTTGTAGAGGGTCGCGCCGACGCCGCCGGCGACCGCTTCGACATAGACAAACGGCTCCCCGGAGCGCCGCTTGCCGTAAAACGCCATGCCCGTGTTGATGTCGGCCGACGGCGCGACAGCCCGTTCGCGCGGCAGCGCCTGGGCAAAGGCGAGTGTAATTGCCCGCACCACGCGCTGCGCGGTGTATTCCCTGTTGCCAACCGCGGCCGGAAAGTGCGGATTGACGATGGTACCTGCCGGCGCCTCGATCCGGACCGGCTGGAACATGCCGAAATTTGCCGGGATGCTCGGATCGACCATCATGTTGATGCCGCAGAACACCGCCGCCAGCAGCGGATAGCGGCCCATGTTGATGGAGCCTCTGGCTTGCGGGTCGGTTCCTGCAAAATCAAGGGTCACATTTCCGCTCTCGATACGAACGGTCAGGCAGATGCATTTGGGCGGCCCTGGCACCCCCTCATCGTCCGTATAGACT
>NZ_RZSR01001162.1:0-1613 GCF_004023265.1 Mesorhizobium sp. M1A.F.Ca.IN.020.06.1.1 | reverse complement strand
CACGGATAAGGTTGCGGTGGCCGCGGCCGGCGTCCTGCCGCTCACCATGCGCGCAGGGGTAAGGCCGACGGGCCCTGGCAGGCCCTCTCCGGCCAAACCGACAAGCGAGCCGGGCGCATCCGTCACGCGCACAGGCTGGTTCTCGTTGGCGCCGCTGGCGCGCCAGCCGGGCGGCACGGAGACCGAAAAGCGAAACGTTCCAGGCGAGCGGATCACGGCGCTGCGCCGCGTCGACGACATCGGGAAATTGGCAAAACCGGCAGCGTTGCTTCGCGCCGCGACGATGAAGCGGCCGGACTGGTCGAACAGCCGCACCACGATGCCGGCCATCGGGCGGTCGGCCTGACCATAGGTTCCGTCGCCGTCGACATCCATGAAGACGAAGGATGAGAAGTTCAGCTTGCCGGATGTCGGACCCCAGGCGGTGCGCGACGCATAATCGCCGGCCGGATTGGGATTGCCGCGCGCCCTGCGGCGCTTGCGCCGCCAGCGCAAAGCGAGCGCCATGAGGGCAGTGGCGCCGGCGATGACAAGGACGGAGATGAAGAGAACGAGGGCGTTGTCAGCCACGGCGGGGAAGCGTTGGCTGGAGAAAAATACTCAAGCTGAAAAGCATAAGGTCCGCGCCCCCTCGTAGTCCTGCAAAAGCTAACGCGAGCCGACGTTGCTGCACAGACATTATTTGCGAGAGGCTGGCATCAAAACGTAGAGACGCCGGCGGGACAGCGCCGCCTTTCCCTTCTCCCGTCTAGAAGCTCAGGTCGCCAGTTCCACCCACACCGGCGCATGGTCGCTGGCGTTTTCCTCGGCACGCACCTCCCGATCGATGCCCGCTCCTTTCAGCTTCCGCACCAGCTTCTTCGACAACAGAATGTGGTCGAGCCGTAGGCCGGCGTCGCGCGGCCAGCGGTTCCGGCGGTAGTCCCAGAATGTGTAGAGCTTCTCCTGCTTCGGAAAGACCTTGCGCAGCGCATCCGTCCAGCCCTGATCGATCAGCGCCGCAAAGGCGGCGCGGCTTTCAGGCTGCACCAGCGCGTTGTCGTCATAGGAGCGGGTGGCGTAGATGTCGCGCGGCTCGGGCACAACGTTGAAGTCGCCGGCAAGCACCACCGGCAGGCCGGTGTCGAACAATTCGCTCGCATGCGCCGCGAAGCGCTGGTGCCAGGCGAGCTTGTAGGTGAACTTAGGCCCGGGCTGCGGGTTGCCGTTCGGCGCGTAGAGGCAGGCAATCACGATGCCGTTGACCGCCGCCTCGATGTAGCGCGCCTGGCGGTCGGCATCGTCGCCGGGCAGCGCGTCGCGTGTCAGCACCGGCTCGGCGCCGCGAGCCAGGATGGCGACGCCGTTCCAGGTCGGCTCCCCCTTCCACACCGCGCCATAACCGGCCTTCGCCAGCCGGGTCAGCGGAAACTGCGTGTCGCGGGATTTCAGTTCCTGCAGGCAGACGACGTCGGGCTTGGCTTTGACGAGCCAAGCCAAGAGGTTTTCCAGCCGGCTGTTGATGTTGTTGATGTTGAAGGTGGCGAGTTTCATTTGCCGAAGACGCCTCTTCATTCGTCATCCTCGGGCTTGACCCGAGGATCCATGCCGTGACCATCGCCGTGGAACTCTGC
>NZ_RZSR01000115.1:0-9421 GCF_004023265.1 Mesorhizobium sp. M1A.F.Ca.IN.020.06.1.1 | reverse complement strand
CGCGACGGCGACGATCTCCATACCCGGCATGATCCTGGGCGAGACGGCGCTGAGCTTCCTCGGGCTCGGGCTGCGGGCACCGATAACCAGTTGGGGCATCCTGCTCACCGAGGCGCGCAGCGTCAGCGTGATCGCGTTTTATCCATGGCTACTTTTGCCGATCCTCCCCGTCATTCTCGTCATTCTGGCGTTCAACTTCCTCGGCGACGGCTTGCGGGACGCTGCGGACCCCTACAAGTGACATCGCCAGTCCGCCGCGCTTCAAGGCGCAGACTCCGCCCGGTTCGTCGGGGGCCTGTTCGGTTGTTGCTGTGTTGAACGTTCGCCTCTATATGCGGCGACGCCGGATCGGGCTAACACGTTGCTCGGGTTTCATCCTGGTCGCGGGCATTGCCGGTCTCTTGAGCTGGTTCAGGACACACAGACGCATATGAGTCGCCTCGAAAGTTTCATCCGCAGGCTGACGGCACAGCGCGACATTCTCGATCAAGTCTGCGCGGAGGTGGCGAAGATCGAGGGTCCCATCCTTGAGCTCGGCCTCGGCAATGGCCGGACGTTCCACCATCTGCGCGAGCGTCTGCCCGGCCGACGGATCGTGGCGTTCGACCGCGCACTTGCCGCACACGCCAGCTCAATTCCCGAAGCTGAAAACCTCGTGCTCGGCGAAATCCGCGAGACGGCGAGCAGGTTCATCGGCATCGAGGCCGCTCTTGTTCATGCCGACATCGGCACCGGCTATGAAGATCGCGATGCAGTGACCTCTACCTGGCTCCCCGAACTGACCGCGCGCCTGCTTCGCGTCGGAGGCATTGCGGTCAGCGGCACGCCGCTCGATCACCCGCAGTTGCAAAGCCTTCCACTGCCGCCTTCGGTACCCGCCGATCGCTATTTTGTCTGCAGGCGCGTCTGAGGGCCGAAACGGCCCAAGTCTTCAGGGGATCGTGTATACCGCTATCTCCCTCTCGATGCCGCGCAGCGAGACCTCGTGTGGCACGGGCGTCAGCGCGTTCCTGTGCAACAGATCGGCGGTGAGATTGTCGTCGACCACCGCGCGCGTGGCGAAGATCGCCTGTGCGTTGGCAAGGTTCTGGACCCGCGAAGCAATGTTGACCGTCTGGCCGAAATAGTCCTGTCGCTCGTTCATAGACACAGCAATGCACGGGCCGGCATGGACTCCGATCTTGAGCAGCAGATCCTCGCGCCCGCTCTTCTCATTGAGCGCACGCATGGCATCGCGCATCCTCAGGGCCGCCGCAATCGCACGATCCGGCGTCGCGAAGGTCGCCATCACCGCATCGCCGATCGTCTTCACCACCGCGCCTGCCTCGGACGCGACGATCTCGTGCAGAACCTGAAAATGCACGCGCACGAGATCGAAGGCTGAAAGATCGCCCACCCGCTCGTAAAGCTCGGTCGATCCACGCAGGTCGGTGAACAGGAAGGTGAGGCTAGTGATCTTCAGGCGCTGGTTGATGTCGAGCGTATCCGTGCGATAAAGATCGCGGAACGTCTGGTTGGTGAGCAGGCGCTTGGCTGTCAGGAACGGCCGGCGTTTGCCCAGGAGATCATGCAATTCCTGGCCGGCGATGAAGACCGTCGGCAGCACGCGGGTGTCGGTCCTGTTTTCCAGCGAAATGCGCAACGGGCCGGGTTGCATCTCCAGCGTCTGGTTCTGGACATGCTCGCGGTCGAAGACCAATGAGAGGCTTCGTCGCTCTCTTGTCGGTTCGCCCTTGACGTCGATGAACTGCACTGAATGGGTGACCGGCTCGAAGACGATGATGAATTCGGACGGAAGCTGTACGGGCAGAACAGCCTTTTCACC
Organism: Mesorhizobium sp. M1A.F.Ca.IN.020.06.1.1; assembly: GCF_004023265.1. Lineage (NCBI taxonomy): Bacteria > Pseudomonadati > Pseudomonadota > Alphaproteobacteria > Hyphomicrobiales > Phyllobacteriaceae > Mesorhizobium > Mesorhizobium sp. M1A.F.Ca.IN.020.06.1.1. The sequence goes on along the minus strand of NZ_RZSR01000115.1, from coordinate 7,596 downwards.
TGGCGCAAGCTCGATATCCTCCAGCGAGAACGCTTCCATCGTCTTGGCGAAATCCTCTTCCGGCAGGTCGACGCCGGACGCCCAGTAGATCTGGCGGAAATATTCCACCAACGGCAGTTCGTGTGGATTGTGGGCGGCAATCTTGCGCACGCGAGGACTGACCGTGAATGTCACCTCGACCATCTCGTCGAGGGTCGGTGAATAGCCTTCGGAACACAGCGCGCAGGTATATTCGTCCTTCTGCAGGGTTTTGAGCGTGGCGTTGCTGTCGAGCACGCCGCCACAGCCGGGGCATAGAACATTCCAGGAAATGTCGAAGAGGCCCACGCGCGCCGCATGCAGAAAGGCGCCTATGGCGCGTTCCACATCGAGGCCATGCTTGCTGGCGAAGGCTAGAGCATTGATGCGGCAAAGCTCGCGGTCCTTGCCCTCCGCGATGGTTCGCTTGATCGCATCGATTGCCCGCGGATCGACATCGGTCGATTGCCGCAGAAGCGAGAACAGATCCTGAGCTTCGTTCATCGTGCAGGCTCCGGAAGAAATGCGCCGCCGAAACGTGTTGACCGGACCGGTCCTGGTCCGACTGCGCCATTTTACTTCGAAACCGACCCTACGGCCATTCGAATAGACAAGCCGGGCGATACCTCAAGTCCGTGTGGTGGATTTTCGCCGGCCGCAACCGGCACTATGATGATCCATGGGCATTTATCTATGCGGGCTACCCGATGCCGACATCCGACAATCCGCCGTTTCCCGGCACCCTGCGCCTCTTTTCCTTGGTGGTCATTATCGTCCTGACCGTAGGCGCCGGCCTGTTCTTCGCGCCCGTGCTGGTCAAGCCGCGCTGGCCGTGGGCCGTCACCCCGTTCAATGCCCGCTTCCTTGGTGGCTTCTACACCGCCGAAATGGTCGTGATGGCGGCGCTGCTGTTCTGGAATCGCTGGTCGCCCGGCAGGCTCGTGCTCGTCATGGCGCTCATCTTCACCGTCATCGTGTCGGTGGCGTCGTTCATCAATCTCGGCTATTTCAACTTCGGGCGCAAAGCGCCCTGGCTCTGGTTTCTGGTCTATCTTGGTTCGGTCGCGGCATCCGGGCTGTTCTTGTGGCGGGCCAGGGCCCGTCCTTCTGCAAAAGGCGTGACCTTACAGCCCGCATGGCGCGGCTACATGCCGGTGGAATTGGCAGTCCTTGGGCTCTATGGCGTCGGCCTTTTGCTGTTCCCCCTGACATTCGGCAGCTTCTGGCCATGGCCGGTCGATGGCTTCCACGCTCAGGTCTACAGCGCCATCTTCCTCGCGGGGGCGGGTGGCATATATGCCGTCTGGAGAAGCGCGCCGCGCGAGGAACTGCTGGTGCTGGGCTTGGCGCAGTTGCTGGTTGGCCTGCTTGCCATTGTTGGACTCGTCATCACCGACGCTGCGGTGAACCGGATCGACTGGACGGCGACCGGGACATTGTGCTGGCTCGCCCTTTTCGCCTGGATCGGCATCAGCGGCGTCTTCAAACTTTTCGCCGCCACTCAGTATTTTAGCTCGCAATCGGCATCATAGGTTCTAGAGACGGCTGGATTTTCAGGTGACGTAGGGTGCATCGTACCGTGCCGATTGCCATCGCCGGGAACGTTATGACCAGCACAACCTCGCCATCCTCCGAGAAAATCCAGCCGCAGCTCCGATCCGTTCGGCTAAGCGATGCGGAGGCGCTTTGCGCCATCTTCAACATGCCGGGCTTCCGCTGGGGCACGCTCAGGATGCCTTTCGAGATGGTGGAGCAGGTGGAGCGGCGCATCGCCAAGTCCGGCCAGGAAACCACCTGGATCGTTGCGGAGGTGGAGGGCAGGGTCGTCGGCCATGGCAGCCTGGTCGTGCAGGGTTCGCCGCGCCGTTCGCATATCGGCGAGATCAATATCGGTCTTGACGATGCCTTTGTCGGCAAAGGCATCGGCTCTGCCATACTTGGCGCGCTGCTCGACGTGGCCGACAATTGGCGCGCTCTGAAGCGGGTCGAATTGACCGTCTACGCCGACAACGAACCGGCCATGCGCCTCTACAAAAGCCATGGCTTCGAGGTCGAAGGTCGGCATGTGAAGGCCGGCTTTACCGACGGCCAGTACCACGACCTCCTCAGCATGGCCCGGCTGCGATTCTGAAATCCGCTGTTCGGTCTTAACTGTTTGTCCAATCTAGCAATCCAAGCCGAGTCGGCGAACTGGCGGTTGCCGATGGAGAGCTCTGTAGGATAACTTCGTCTCACACCGTTCTGATCGAGTTGACGATCCATGTGTGGGCCGGCATCCAGAAAGTCTGGTCTCGCTTGGCGTTTGCACCGCGAGCCGCCAGACGGGACAGATGACCGCCGTGGCTGACCCAATCCCTACGCCTCCAGTGGAAATTCTGGCTGTGCTGTCGCTGCTCTGCCCGGAGGTCGTGCGTGACATCGAGCAGAACTGGAACGCACCGGTTTCCGATTATGCCCGCCATCTGTGGCGGCCGGTGGTAAGGCCTGCATCGGACCCGGCGATCGCTGCCCGCTCGATCCTGCGCGACGTGCTGCATCAGCGTCTTGGTGCGATCATGCAGCCTGAAGAGGTCGGCAAGGCCCTCGACGGGTTCGAGCACAGACCGGTCATTCAGTCCGGCCTGCACTGTCTGCTTCTGATGGACCGGATCACCTTCGACGCCCTGCTGCTTGCCTGGCTCGGCGCGGTCGAAAGCGGGCTCTCGGCCTTCTTCTGCTTCATGGGAACGACGATGACCATGGAGACAATCGGCCGGGAGGGGCCCGGATGGCTCGATGTCGGCGACGACAAGGTCAACCTGTTTGGCATGGGGCGCCACAAGCTTTGCCGCAAAAGCGCCTGCGCGGCCGGTCCCGTCTTCCTCAACAAACGCGCGCTCGAAGCGGTTGGTGATGAAACGGATGCCAGCCGCTGGCTGGGCACACTGCTTGCCAGCCGGGACAAGATGTTTGCAACCGCGGCCGACGCGGTCACAGCCCTCAACGAGGATCTGGTCGCCAATTGGGATGGTTCCGACATGACTTGGCCGGTTTTCATCGATGATCGGCTGGCCGCGGCCGCCATGGCTCGGCATCTGGAATATGACGGCAGCCTTCTTTCCAGGCTGCTGTTTAAGCCGGCGAGGCGCCAGCGTCTCGAACGTGCCTTGGAAGAGACCGCATCGAGACCATTTGGCAGATTCCTGCCCAATGCCACAGCCTATTTCTGGGGCATCCGCGACGAGCGCGTGCGCAAGCTCGTCCTCGAGAACGGCCATCTGATCGAGCCCGACAGGCGGCATGGTCTTTCCATCCCGTTCGAGCGAACGCATCTCAAGCAGGCGCTACTGGAAGGCGTGCTGCTGCCGAACTTGTTCCTCACGTTCCTCGTGCTCGCCATATTGCCGCGCGTGCGGGTTGTGGGCGGCCTGAGACAGATTGGCTATGTGGCGCTTTTCCACTCGATCCTGCTGGCCGCGCTTGACGAGAACGCGCCGGAAGAGCGCGATCTGGCTCAGGAGCTGCAGGTTCGGGAAAATGCCTGGGGCGTGCGGGTCATCGATGAAAAGATCTCGGTGCGCGAGCAGCTTGCCGGCCTGCCGCAAGGGGCGCTCTTCGCGGATCTGCTCCGGCAGTATCGCTTGCAAACATTTGCCGAGACGACCGACGACCTGAAACTAGTTCGGGAAGACGCCCGATGGCGCAAGATCGGCCAGGCAGAGATCAAGGCGACCTGAGCTTCGCATCAGGTTTTATTCGCGGAGAGTCCATTCGCGAATGAACGCAGTTCAAGGCCTGACCTGACATGGCCTCACCTGTCATTGCACGATACCGGCCTTGCGGAGCCCGTCCACGATGAGTTCGAAATCGGCAGGGTTCTTGTAGGGCAAGACCTTGCGTCGGTAGTCCAGCGAATAGTCGGGATTGACGCGAAGCACCTCCTGCCATGCCTCGCGGGCCTCGGCGAAACGGCCCAGATGGCCGTAGCTGGCGGCCAGAAGCGCGCGCGAGACATCGGTGACAGCGTTGCGAGCCAGCCGCTGCAGCAAGAGGTCAACGGCCTCTTCGTACCTTCCGAGTTGAAACGATGCCAAAGCCTGGAAATGCAGAAGCACATCCGGAAAGTATGGATTCAAGGTCTTGCCCCGGGCGTAACTCTCGAGCGCCTCTACGGATCTGCCCGAATAGTGCAGCGCCTCGCCGAGGATCACGTGCCCTTCGGCGAAGTTCGGATTGAGAGCTATCGCGTGCTCGGCCTCGTTGATGGCTTCATCGTGCCGTCGTGTATACAGCTTCACGATAGCCAGTGCCCAGTGCGCCCAGGGATCGCTGTCATCCAGCGTTACCGCTCGCGTTGCAGCCTCTTCCGCTTGCGCCATCGATTCCGGCGGCGACGCACTCCACCTGTTCAGGTAATCGAGCCCGTGCGTGAGGGCGAGGAAGGCGTGGGCAGAGGCAAACTTCGGGTCCAGTTCGATCGCACGTTGCAAGAGGTCGCGGGCTGCGACGTTCGTCTCCTTCGTCAGCCGGTGCCACAGCTCCCGGCCCCGCATGAAATAGTCATACGCCTGCGTGTTGCGCGCATACTCGGGCGCCAGCCGCTGACGGTCGCCCTCGGTCAGATTAAGCGCCAACGCCCCGACGATCTGCTGCGTCACGTCGTCCTGCACCGCGAATATGTCAGTCAGGTCGCGATCGAACCGCTCTGCCCAAAGATGGCCGCCCGAGGTTGCATCGATGAGCTGCGCGGTGATGCGCACCCTGTTCCCCGACTTGCGTACGCTGCCCTCGAGTACATGCCGCACGCCGAGCTTCGAGCCCACCTCCTGCACATGGACGTTCTGGCCCTTGAAGGTGAACGACGAATTGCGTGCGATGACGAAGAGCTGCGACAGTTTGGACAGCGCCGTGATGATGTCCTCAGAAATGCCGTCGGCGAAGTAATCCTGTTCGGCGTCACCGCTCATGTTGGCGAACGGCAGGACGGCGATCGACAGTTTCGGCGGCGCTGCCGTCGCGGGCCGGCTCGCCGCGGTTTCCGGGGTCGCGGCCGCCTTGGTCCCGGCGCTGCCGACTTGTAGCGAATAGACCCGGATCGGCTCGGCGATGTTCTTGAGCTGTGTGCTGCCGAGATCGCTGACCGAGAGGTCGAGCCGCGCCTTGACCTGGCGATAGGCATCCTCGGACAGGCAGATGGCGCCGGGCGCCGCGACGCCCTCCAAACGCGAGGCGATGTTGACGCCGTCGCCCATCAGGTCGCCGTCGCTCTCTTCGACCACATCGCCCAGATGGATGCCGATCCTGAACTCGATGCGGCGGTCCTGCGGCACGCCGGCATTGCGCTCGACCATGCCGTTCTGAACATCAACGGCGCAGCGCACGGCATTCACCACGCTGCGGAACTCGACCAGCGCTCCATCCCCCGTGCGCTTGATCACCCGCCCGTTGTGCACTGCGATGATTGGATCAATCAGGTCGCTGCGCAGTGCCCGCAACCTCGCCAAAGTACGATCTTCGTCCTCGCTCGCGAGCCGGCTGTATCCAACCACATCTGCAGCGAGGATTGCGGCCAGCTTCCGGTTTTCGCTCATGGGCACGTGTCCTCGGCTCCATAATAGCAGGAAGGCGGAGGCTAAGAGGGAATTTTCGTGGACGACGGCTACGCAGACGCGCGAGTCGGCAGCGCTCTGCCACCGGGCCTGGACCGATCGCTCGATGCCCCATTTGCGCTGCCGCTTGCTGGCCGACGACTATCGGTTCATTCTTGTCTGAATACCCGGCCGTGAAGTGCGTGGCGAGATCACGCCGTCATGGCTCCAGTGAGGTCTTGCTCGATGGACTGCTCGGGCTGCGGTTTCGAGGTCGAGGGCGGTTTCGCTTTCTGTCCGAAGTGTGGCAGGCGCCAGCCCGTGCCGTGCGCCAGCTGCGGCTACCTGTGCGCGCCCGATTTCGAGTTCTGTCCGAAATGTGGGGCAAGCGTCGGTGCGACGGCAAAAGCCGTCGAACGGCCTGCTCCGACACCAAGCCGGACCATTGTGCCGCCTTCTCGAACTCCGTCGCTGCTCGCGAACATCGAAAGCGAAGATGATGGGTTGCATCCCGTCTCTGAAGCCGATCGCAGGACGGTGACGGTCCTGTTCGCCGACCTTTGCGGCTTCACCACACTCAGCGAGCAGCTCGACCCCGAGGTGATGCAAGCGCTGCAGAACCAACTGTTCAAGGAATTGACGGCAGCCGTGCGAAACTTTGGCGGTTTCGTCGACAAATTCATCGGTGATGCATTGCTTGCCTTGTTCGGTGCGCCGGTCGCGCATGAGGACGATCCGGAACGTGCGCTTCGCGCCGCTCTCGACATGATGGCCCGGACGACGCGGCTCGGCGAAAGCGCTCCCCACTCCGGCTCGCCTCTGTTGCTCCACATCGGCATAAACACTGGTCCGGTCGTCACTGGCGGATTGGGCATCGGCACCGCCAAATCCTATTCGGTGACCGGCGATACAGTGAATACGGCGCAACGCTTGCAATCGCTGGCGGCACCGGGTGAGGTTCTGGTAGGCGAACTCACTCATAGGCTGACCCGGCATGCCTTCTCTTTCGAGCCGCTGGGTGATGTTGTGCTTCGCGGCAAGGCAGGCAGTGTGCTCGTCCATCGACTGGACGCACCGCTTGCGTTGCCGCGTGCAGCGCGTGGGCTCGAGGTGCTCGGCCTGAGCGCGCCGATCATAGGTCGTGGTGCGGAGCTCCATAGAATGCTGGCCAGCCTTGACCAGGCGTGCGGCGGCTCGGCCCAACTTGTTCGCCTCGTCGGAGAAGCCGGTATCGGGAAATCGAGGCTGGTGAAGGAGTTCGTCGCCCGCGTCGGCGACGAGGATCGTTTTCGCAACGTCGCCGTGCGGCAGGCCACATGCTCACCGCTGGGCGAACAATCTTTTGGCGCCTTGGGCGCAGTGGTGCGCAGCGCTGCCGGGATGATGCAAAGCGATACTGGGGACGAAATGCGGGCGAAGCTCGCAGGCTTGCTGACCGACCTCGGCCTGCAGGGCGAGGAGGCGAAGCGGCTGATGCCTTTGCTCTACCATGTGCTTGGCCTTGGCGACCCCGATGCCACCTTGCAGCATGTCGAGCCCGAGCAGCTGCGGAGGCAAATTCTCTACGCAGTCCGCACGATCATCGAAAGGCGGCTTGCGTTGTCGCCGCTGTTGATTGTCGTCGAAGATCTGCACTGGGCCGACGCCGTGTCGCTCGAGGCGCTGCGTTTCGTGATGGACAGGTTGGAACGCACGCGGTTGATGTTGCTGGTCACGCATCGTCCGGCGCCGGACAACGACCAGCTCGACTCAAGTCGGGTCAGTCACACAGCGCTGAGGCTTTCGCCGCTCAACACTGATGACGGACGCGGGCTGCTGGCGGCGCTGTTCGGGGAGAGCTGGGTAAAGTCCGCAGGCAGGCTTGTCGACCAGATCCTCGAGCGCGCCGGCGGCAATCCGCTTTTTATAGAGGAGATCGTTCGCGGCCTGATCGATCGCGGTGTGCTGATGCGCGAGGGCCAGCGATGGCGGACTGCGGCAGGCGAAGTCGCAACCGGCATTCCCGCCACTA
>NZ_RZSR01001161.1:0-1621 GCF_004023265.1 Mesorhizobium sp. M1A.F.Ca.IN.020.06.1.1 | reverse complement strand
GCGTTCGATCAGCGGCAGCGTTCCCCGCCCGATCGAGCCGAAGCCGATCATCACGACAGGGCCGGTGATTTCACCGTAAACGGGCCAGTTCTCATTCGCCATTTTTTCGTATACTCCTTCAAACATGGGAAAGTCCGGCATTTTTCGCCGGTAGCCCTACATCACAGATCATTGCCACAAACCAGCGAAAACCGCCAACCGACGGCCAAACCGGCCTGGCGGTTTGGTTAAGCCACCATGGCCATGCCGGCGAGGTACGAAACCAGCCGGTCGCGGTCCGCGCTCAAACCCTTGTAGTCGAGCTGCGCCTGATCGAGAGCATTCAGCTGGTCGGCGAAGGAGGCCGCAAGCGCGACCTTGTCGGGGTGACGGGCAAGCACCGCCAGCGGGTCGAGATGGATGCGAATGGTGAAAAGGATGTCGCGCGACACCGGCAGCTTGCGCAAGGTCTGACGCTCGACGCGAATGAAGGCATGGGCGTTGATGTCACCATCCGAAAAACGCGTCGGACGGTTCGTGGCACGGTCGATGCGCTCCCCGTTGGAAAGCGGATGATAGAGCGCGTCGCCCGCCTGGATCGACCAGTTGAAGCGCTCGACCGCTTGGCCCTGCAGGCCGTCGAACATGCGGTTGATGAGGTCGGCAGGCCGCGTGCCGGGGCCGAAGCCGGGCACGGGCGCGTGGATCTGTTGCAGCGGCTTGCCGAATTTCTCCTGGAGCGACCAGGATGACGGAAAGCAGAGCGAGCCGGCGGCGAGCCGCCAGCCGTTATCGCCGCGGCGCATGATAATCAGGTCTTCCTGCACCAGCAGGGACGCGTGGGCGAGCGGCGCCTTGTTCAATTCGGGCGGCAGCGCGTTGCTCGCGCTTTCGAGGCCCACGACCTCGACATCCGAGCCGGCACCTCGGTGGGTCTCGGGATGTTTTGCCGGAAGATAGCCGGCGAGAAGGTCGAACACTTCTTGCTGTGCATCGCGAGTCTCTTCCTCCTCGACAAAAATCTTTTCCGGGATCTCCGCGTAAAGCCGCCGCTTCTCGGCGAGATGGGGCAGAAGGAAATGATCGACCTCGATCCAGCGGTTGAGCTCGAGCGGCTTCAGGCCGATGGTGAAGAGCTTTGAGGACCCGTCATAGGGCGTATGGGTCGGTTGGCGAATGGTCATGCGTGCCTGGTGCTATCCAGTTGATGTCTCCCAGCCTCAATCAGCCGAGTTGCGCCGGGATCAATCCGCGCAGTGAGTTGCCGACGAAGATCGCCTGCGCCGACTTCAGATCGTCGAAGGTGTAGATCGCTTCCGCGGCGCGGCCTTCGTCCAGAAGCTCGCCGCGCAATACTCCAGGCAGCAGGCCGCAATCAAGCCGGGGCGTCACCAGCACCCCGCCGCCGAAATCGGCGAACAGATTGGTGATCGTGCCTTCGCAGATTTCTCCGCGCTCATTGGCCAGCAGCACCTCGTCGGCCTGGGTGACGAGATATTCGGCGCGGGCACGCGTGTACAGATGTCGCCGGCTGGTCTTGTGGCGCAGCAGCATGTCGGCGGAATCAAGCCTGACCCGGGCCATTTGCAGCCGCCAGACCTTGTCGGCGACGAGCGGCTCATAGGGCTGCACGGATGCGGTC
>NZ_RZSR01001160.1:0-1622 GCF_004023265.1 Mesorhizobium sp. M1A.F.Ca.IN.020.06.1.1 | reverse complement strand
TCCTTTACGCGTCCGAAGGGCGCGTGGGGCTGTAGGTTTCAAATCTGCGAGCGGGCGCAACATAGGAGCGCGTTTTGCCGAGTCAATCGCGAAAAGCGCCGAAAATGAGCGAAGCATTGCCGGATCGCGAGACTGTGATCGACAGTGGCCGCTGCCGAGGCGACGGACCAGGGCTTGGGCTGATTGCTATTTCTGCTTGAGCCGCCGGAAGCGCAACCATTTGTCCTCGGCCGGCCGGGGCTGGGCGAGGATCGTCGTGAGCTCGCGCGGCAGAGCGGGAGCGAGCGGCTTCTTGGTCGCGACGCCATCGGAGATCGCCACGACGCTATGATAGAATTCCTCTCCGGAAAGCGACCGCGGCGGAACGGCCTCGTGCATCACGCTGATCACGGTTACATCGGGGCAATTGACCTTGATCGCTTCGTGGAAGGCGATCTTGCCTTCGGGGTCGAGAGCGCCGGTCGCTTCGTCGAGGAAGAGCAGTCCCGGCTGCTGCAGGATGATGCGGGCTACCACCAGCTTCTGCTTCTGCCCGCCTGACAGGACCTGATCCCAGAGCTTGCCTTCGCGGCTCTCATCGGCCAGGTGGCCGATGAATTCGCCGAGCCCGGCCTTGTGCAGCGCGGCCGCCACCAGCACGTCGGTGTGATCGTTTTCCGAACCCGGCAGACAGACGAGCTGCTTCAGCGAGACCTGCTGCAGCTTGACCTCCTGGGCGGCATAGAACCTCGTCACCCCTTCCGGGAACACGATGGTGCCGCGACCATAGGGCCACAGACCATTGATTGCCTTGATCAGCGAGGTCTTGCCGCAGCCGGACTCACCCTTGAGGAATGTCCACTCGCCGCGGCGGAAGCGCAGGTTGGCGGCGCTCAGGAAGGGCGTCGCATCCTCGCCCTGATGCGCCAGCTCCAGCTTCTGGATGGTCAGGCCGAAGACGGGATTTTGCGTGGCATAGCTGAAGTCCGAGCGGCCGGTCTGGCGATAGAACTCCTGCGGCTGCTGGACGTTCTCGATGGCGCTGGCGAGCTCGGTCACACGCTGGCTGTTGGCTCTAAGCGTGGCGATCGCGGGCATGACATGGATGAACCACGAACACTGGCTGATCAGCTGCGCGACCATTTCGGAGCCGGTTATGTAGCCCTTGAGATCGAAGCCGTTGTGAATGAAGGGCACGAGACCGGGTCCGTAGGAAACGATGCGGGCGCCGATGAAATTGTAGATCAGCTCGAACGACATGTAGCTGGTGTTGACGACGTTCAGCCGCCCCCAGGTCTTGTCGATGTCGACATAGAGCTTGTCGTGCATCGTCTTCTGCACATCCTCGCCGTGTGAGGCGGCGACGTGGAAGCTGCGGCGCAGGAAGGTCGTCAATTCGCTGCGATAACTGCCCTCGGCCTGTTGCATGCGGATGTTGAGACGTTCGAGCAGGCCGCCGAGCTTCACCGCAATCCAGGTGTTGAGCGGCACGTAGGTCGCGACCGCCAGAAAGGCCAGCACGGCACTGCCGTAGCTGCCGAGGAACTCCAGCCCTTTGACCTCCACCGAGGCCCCGATCAAATTCTCGCCGACGAAGTAAAGCGAGGTCGCCACGCCGAGCACGCCCATGGCGAGGCCGATGG
>NZ_RZSR01001159.1:0-1633 GCF_004023265.1 Mesorhizobium sp. M1A.F.Ca.IN.020.06.1.1 | reverse complement strand
GCATGGATGTCGTCGCCTTCTGCCTGATCGGCCTGCACCATCAGGCCGACGCCGAGCTCAAGGCTTTTGCGGAGCGGACGAGGGGCTGGCCGATCGTTCGCGATGCCTGGATGGTGTCGGGCGAGTCCGATTTCCTGCTGCATTGCGTGGCAAGCGACCTTGGCACCTTCCAGACCTTCGTCATCGAGGAGCTCGCCTCGGCGCCCAATGTCGACACGGTGCGCACCGCGCTGACCATCCGCCGGGTCAAGGATGAGGGGCTGGTCGCCTTTCCGGCTTAATGCGCCGGCTTCCGATGAAGCCGCTGGAAAAACAGCGGCTTGGCGCTCAATTTTGAATCAATCCGCGATCATTGCGATCGTATCGCGGTGAGCAGACCTTCCAGGTCCCGCACATCGCGCAGCGGCAAAACGGAAAAGCCGCCCATCGGTGTGGCTTCGCCATCGACAAGCCAGCCGCGCTCGAGGCCGGCGCGCTGGCCTGCTTCCATGTCGGCCGGCTTGTCGCCGACGATCAGCGATCGCTTGAGATCGAGGCCGAGGCGGCGCCCTGCCTCGAGCAGCATGCCCGGATTGGGCTTGCGCATCGGATGATCGGCCATCGCCAGCGGGCCCGAACCGGCCTCGTGGTAGGCGCAGGCCAGCACCATGTCGACGGCTGCGTTCTTCTCGGCAAGCAGTTCGAGCACCCGCTGATTGACCCGGGCGAAGGCATCCCAGCCAAAATAGCCGCGCGCGATACCGGACTGATTAGTGATGAGGATGACCGGAATGCCGCGCCGATTCGCGGCTTCTATGGCAGGCGCGATACCGTCGCGCAGCACCATGGCGTCCGGATCGTCAGGATAGCCGGTATCGATATTGATGGTGCCGTCACGGTCTAGAAACAGTGCCGGCAGGCCAGCCGGAAACGCCTTGGCGCCAATCCGCTCGATCCACAGGCCGGGCTCGACGAGCGGAAAATCCCCTTCGCGGTCAGCCATTGCTGAGACGCGCTTCGACCGCCTCGCACAGGTGGTGATAGAGGCAGAGATGCCCCTGCTGGATGATCGGCGTCGAGGTCGACGGCACGTTGAGCAAGATGTCCGTGAGCGGCTTGAGCTTGCCGCCGGTGTCGCCGGTGAGGCTGATCACCGTCATGCCCATGGCCCGCGCCTGCTCGGCGGCGGCAAGGATGCTCGGCGAATTGCCGCTGGTGGAGATGGCGAGCAATACCGCGCCTTCCGACCCATGCGCCTCTACCTGGCGTGAGAAGACGGTGTCGAAGCCGTAGTCGTTGCCCCAGGCGGTCAGCACCGCCGCATTGGCCGGCAGCGCGATGACATTGTAGGCCTTGCGCTCTTTAAGGAACCGGCCGACCAGTTCGCCGGCGATGTGGATGGCGTCGCTCGCCGAGCCGCCATTGCCGCAGATCAGCAGCGCCTTGCCGTGTGACAGCGCCTTCACGACCGCGCTCACCGCGCGCTCCATCTCGCCGGTGAGATCGCGCTCGACCATTGCCGAGATCGCCGCCGCGGAGCGGACCAGATAGTCGTTCAGCTCGGACATGAAACCCTCAATTCGCGCCGCCGGCGCGCAGCTTGCCGATGGTTTTGGTGGTGCTCTTGCCGGCGACGAGGTCGACCAGCACCACA
>NZ_RZSR01001158.1:0-1637 GCF_004023265.1 Mesorhizobium sp. M1A.F.Ca.IN.020.06.1.1 | reverse complement strand
GCCGACGACGATGCTTTGCAGCGGCGAATCGACTCCGAGGAGCACCATGCCGGACTGCAGCGACTGCATCAGCAGCGCCCCAAGCATAGCGCCGAGCACGGTTCCCGAGCCGCCGGCGAGCGAGGTGCCGCCGATGACCGCCGCGGCGATGACCAGGAGCTCGTCCAGCGTGCCGAGCGCATTGGTCGATGAATTCTGCCGCGCCGACGATATCGCCGCGGCGATCGTCGCCAGCACACCCATGATCATGAACACCTTCATGGTGATCCAGCGCGTGTTGATGCCGGCAAGGTTGGCCGCCTCCGGATTGCCGCCGATGGCAAAGACATAGCGGCCGAAGCGAGTGCGCTTGGTAATGAAGGTCATGACGAGACCGACGGCGATCGCCATCAGCACCGGAATGGCGATGCCGTGGGCGATGAACAGGCCGCCTTCGGGGACCGTGAGGTTGTTGGCGGCGGCGTAGCGGTTCACGATGCCGACCGGCCAGGGATAGGAATTGGCCAGCCACACCGCGCCCATGATGACAGCGCAGGTGACCGCGCCGAGCAGCGTCTCGGCCCAGATCGGACGCAGCGGAAAACGGAAGCGCTTGCGCTGCACCCTGCCGTTGAACAGCGCAAACACCACGGCAACACAGGCGACGGCGCCGACGATCCAGCTCCATTTGGCGCCGATCGAGCCGGCCGGTCCGCCGCCCATCAGTTGGAAGGTGGCGTCGAGCGGCGCCACCGTCTGGCCGCTGGTGACCCACCAGGCAGCACCGCGCCAGACCAGCAGCCCGCCAAGCGTCACGATGAAGGCCGGCACTTCGAGATAGGCGATGACGAAGCCCTGGAAGGCGCCGATCAGCAGGCCGAGCGCCAGGCCGATCAACAGTGCCAGCACCCAGATCCAGGGATTGCCAAGCTCGAGCCCAACCATTCGCACCAGGAAATGCACTTGGGCAAAGCCCATCACCATGCCGATCAAACCCTCGGCCGATCCGACGGAGAGGTCGATGTTGCGCATGACGATGACCAGCACCATGCCGGAAGCCATGATGGCCACGGCCGAGGTCTGCACCGACAGGTTCCACAGGTTGCGCGGCGTCAGGAACGTTCGGCTATCGAAATCGAGCGGATTGACGCCGAGCCGCAGGCTCGAGATGACATGCAGGCCAATCCAAATGATCAGCAGCGCGCCGACCATGCCGAGCATGCGTGTGTCGAGCTCAGTCGCCTTGAGGAAGCGCCCGACGGTGCTCAGTTCGGAAGCCCGCGCGCGATCCGCCGCCGGGTTGGCCGGCGTATCAGAGGTCGTATCGGTCATGATCTCCTCCCGCCGGCTTGCCGTCTGGCGCGGATGCCGGACCACGATGCTAGAGCAATTCCGGGAAAAAGTGCGTAGCCGCCTGGAATTGCGCGGAAACAAACGGCTGGAGCAGTTCGGCGATCCTGCCGGACAGTGACCTGCCCCCAATGGTCTCCGGCTTCAGTACTCCCGAAAACCCTTGGGATACACCGCGGCCGTTGGGCCGCGGCGCTGCGTTTGAACCTGACGGCCAGCTTAGTTGCAGACCGCGACGCTGCCGGCGGCAACGCCCGCGCAGACTTCATCCTTCTTGATCCAACCCGCGTCGATGACGAGGTTGAGAT
>NZ_RZSR01001157.1:0-1641 GCF_004023265.1 Mesorhizobium sp. M1A.F.Ca.IN.020.06.1.1 | reverse complement strand
GTGACGCAGGGCGTCGGCGGGCTAGCGCCCGGCGAGGTGGCCCGGGCGCTGGATAACGGCCTTGCCGTCGCCGAAGATTTTCGTCGGCGCGGCCTGATCGCCGCGTCGGCGCTGTTCCTTGCCGGCCAAACCCGCATCAGTGGCTCCGTGGCGCTCGCTGCGCCCAACAAGCATAAAGCGAAGGAAACTGCCCATGCCTGAATTCCCGATCCGCAAGGTCGCGGTGCTGACCGAAGAGATCTTCCACGACGGCGGCCCAGCGGCGAAGGAGCCGCGCCTGCGCGCCGCGGCTCTCGCCGTGGTCAAGAACCCGTTTGCCGGTCGATATGTCGAGGACCTGCAGGGCGCGATGGAGGACCTGAAGCCGCTCGGGCTGTTGCTTTCCGACAGGCTGATCGCCGCGCTTGGCGGCGATGTGAAAAAGATCGACGGTTACGGCAAGGGCGCCATCGTCGGCAGTGCCGGCGAACTGGAGCACGGCGCGCTCTGGCACGTGCCCGGCGGCTACGCCATGCGCGAGCGGCTCGGCGACGCCAAGGCGATCGTGCCGTCGGCGAAGAAGGTCGGCGCCTTCGGCGCACGGCTCGATGTTCCGCTCGGCCACATCAACGCTGCCTATGTGCGCAGCCATTTCGACGCGATGGAAGTCGGCATCAGCGACGGCCCGCGTCCCGACGAGATCTTGTTCTGCCTCGCCATAACCTGCGGCCCGCGCGTCCACAACCGCATGGGCGGCCTTGCGGCCGGAGACATCAAGGCTTGGGACGGCTTGAGATGAGCGGCGAGGACAATCTGCTGCGGCTGGTCGAGGCCGAAGAGCTGGACGAGAACAACTACCATCTGCAGGACCAGGTCGGCTTCATCCTGCGCAAGGCGCATCAGCGCCATGTGGCGATCTTCGCCTCCCACATTGGCGATCTGACGCCGCCGCAATTCGCCGCTCTCGCCAAGCTCTACGACATCGGCGAGACCTCGCAGAACCAGCTCGGCACGCTGATCGCCATGGATGCCGCGACCGTAAAGGGCGTCATCGACCGGCTGAAGGCGCGCGGGCTGGTCGAGCTTTCCAAGCACGAGGTGGACAAGAGGCGGCTGCTGGTCAATCTGACGGCTGAAGGCCGCGAGGCGATCGAGCGGCTGATCCCGCTTGCCCGCACCATCACCGAGGAAACGCTGGCGCCGCTCACGGCCAAGGAGGCTGCGACCTTCTTACAGCTGCTGGCGAAGTTGGCCTGATCAAACCTCCGGATCGGCCCCGAACATCTCCCGCGCCTGCTCGGCCGTGTAGTAGCCGAGCCGGACATCTTCGGCGACCTGCTTCGGATCGCGCTCGCGCGGATCGCCATAGCCGCCGCCGCCGGGCGTGCCGACGCGCACGCGGTCGCCGGCCTTGAGCGCGATATCCTGCTCTTTCGACAGATGCGGCGGCACATGCGCTTCGCCGCCCCGGAACACGGTCACGCTGTTCGGCGCGCCGTCCCTGCCGCCAAGCGCGCCTTGCGGCCCGAAACGGCCATGGTCCATGACGAAGGACGCGCGGGCTTCACCGCGCAGGATCTCGACCTCGTAGGCGAGCCCGAAGCCGCCGCGATGTTTGCCGGCGCCCCCGGAGCCTTCGCGCAGCGCGTAATGGCGGTAGAG
>NZ_RZSR01001156.1:0-1644 GCF_004023265.1 Mesorhizobium sp. M1A.F.Ca.IN.020.06.1.1 | reverse complement strand
CCAGATTGCCGTGCAGCTCGATCAGCAGACTGGAGTTCTCCTTCTCCAGCCACTTGAACTCCTGCAACTCATGCGATTCGGCCTCGCCGCTGCCAAGCGTGAAGCCGCATTCGGCGATCACGTTGTTGGCCTCGCCGATGCTGGCCGGATCGACAAGTATGTCGATGTCGGTGAACGGCCGATCGGCAGCATGGCGATAAAGCTTGCGCGCGAACACCGGGCCCTTGACGATGCGAGCCGCAACGCCTTTCGCGGCCAAGGCCTTCATGATGCGGTCGCCGTGATATTGCAGCAGCATCGACTGCCCGGTCGCCAGTGTCGCCTGATCGCGAAGCCCGGAGAGTTTTTGCCGCAGGGCGGCATCGTTCGGCAGATCGGCCTCGCCGATTTCCCGAAGCTTGCGCAGCATGATCGGCAGCACGCCGTGGAACTCGGCATTGGCGAGCAGCGCGATGAGGCTGCTTGCCGAGAGGGCCCCGCCCCGCTCGGACGGCGCCTCCGGATCGGCAAATTCGAGCAGCAGCTTTTCTTCGGCAGGTGAAAGCGGGAGCAGCATCAACCGGGCAATATCGCGAACAACAGGCGACCATGGTCGCAGAAAAGCCCGCGCGACGCTACATCCCCCAGCGCAGCGCCGCCGTGTGCACCGGAGCGTCCCAAAGCGCCGTCGTCTCATCCTCGAGCATCGTCAGCGTGATCGAGCAGCCTGCCATGTCGAGCGAGGTGACATAGGAGCCGACCAGCGAGCGGGTCACCGTCACGCCTCTCTTCTCGAAGATTTTTCGCGCGCTGTTGTACATCAGATAAAGCTCCATCGATGGCGTGCCGCCGAAGCCGTTGACGAAAAGCAGCGCCGGTCCCCAGGCGCGGTCACCAAGATCGCCGAGGATTGCCGTGCAGATCTCCTCGGCGATGGCGTCGGCACCCTTCAGATCATCGCGCCGCCGGCCGGGCTCGCCATGGATGCCGACGCCGAATTCCATCTCGTTGTGGCCAATGTCGAAGGTCGGCCTGCCCGCAGCCGGCACCGTGCAACTGGTCAGCGCCACGCCCATCGAGCGCGTCGCGGCGTTGACGCGGTCGCCCAGCGCCTTGAGCTCGGGCAGTGGCATGCCTTGCTCGGCCGCGGCGCCGACGATCTTCTCCACCACCAGCGTGCCGGCCACGCCGCGCCGACCGGTGGTGTAGGACGAATTCTCGACCGCGACGTCGTCATTGGTCACCACCTGCAGAACGCCGTCCGACATTTCGGCGGCCATGTCGAAATTCATCACGTCGCCTTCATAGTTTTTGACGATAAACAGGCAGCCGGCGCCGGTGTCGACGGCTTGCGCGGCCGCGAGCATCTGGTCGGGCGTCGGCGAGGTGAAGACCTGGCCGGGGCAGGCGGCGTCGAGCATGCCGTGGCCAACCAGCCCGCCATGCAGCGGCTCGTGGCCGGAGCCGCCACCCGAGATCAGCGCCACCTTGCCCGGTTTCAGCGTCTTGCGGCGAACGAATTTGTGCTCGTCGCCGATCGCGAGGATGTCGGAATGCGCGGCGACGAAGCCATCGAGGCTTTCGGTGAGGACCGTGTCCACCGAATTCAGAAACTTCTTCCTCGCAGTCCTCCCGCATAGAGATCGCTCAGCCGCTGCCCCTGCC
>NZ_RZSR01001155.1:0-1645 GCF_004023265.1 Mesorhizobium sp. M1A.F.Ca.IN.020.06.1.1 | reverse complement strand
CCCCTATTCCGACCGCGACAAAGTGACGTGGGCAGAGATCAGCCAGTTGCCGCTCTGCCTGCTGACGCCGGACATGCAGAACCGCCGCATCATCGACCAGCATCTGGCGGAAGCCGGCGTGCAGGTGCGGCCGACACTGGAATCCAACTCGATGATCGTGCTGTTCTCGCATATCCGGACCGGCAAGTGGTCATCGATCATGCCGCTCAACCTTGCGGAAACATTCGGCTTTTCCGAACCGATCCGGGCCATTCCGATAGTCGATCCGGATGCCAGCCACACGGTCGGGCTGGTGGCGGCGCCGCGCGAGCCGCACACGCCGCTGGTGCAGGCGCTGCTGGACGAGGCAATGGCGCTGGCAGACGATTTCCGTTCCCACCGCTAGGCTAGACAATGCGGGCTCAGCGTTTCTGATAGAAAATTTCTATCAAGCGACGAGACTGCTTTATTGATCTCGGAGGTTTCCTCTGATTTCATAAGGACTTAGCGATATCGCGCCCTGTGCATGTCGTTGCCCCAAAACCGCTCTATATTTTGGGGTGACATATGTGTTGGCGCCACGGCCAGGGAGGGCGCTGCATGCCGATGCAGCCTGCAAGTACCGAGATCGCGTCGCGCATAGCGGCGATCATCGAGGAGTTGAAGGACCTCGAAGGTCCGTTGCTGCCGATTCTCCACGGCATCCAGGAAGAATTCGGCCATGTGCCGCAGGCGGCGCTTCCGGTCATCGCCGACGGGCTGAACCTCTCGCGAGCGGAGGTGCATGGCGTCGTCACCTTCTATCACGATTTCCGCGCCAAGCCGGCCGGCCGGCATGTGCTGAAGCTCTGCCAGGCGGAAGCCTGCCAGTCGATGGGTTCGGAAGCCGTCGCCACCAAGGTCAAGCAACTGCTCGGCATCGATTTTCACGAGACCGCACGCGACGGATCGGTTACACTGGAGCCGGTCTATTGCCTCGGGCTTTGCGCCTGCTCGCCGTCGGCGATGCTCGACGGCGAAGTGATCGGCCGGCTCGACGACGAGAAGATCGAAGAGATCGTCGCGGAGGTGCGTTCATGATCCCGCGCATCTACATCCCTGCCGATTCCGGTGCTCTGGCGCTCGGCGCCGAAAAGGTCGCCAGGGCGATCGAGAAGGAGCTCAAGGAGCGCGGCGTCGAGGCCAAGATCGTGCGCAACGGCTCGCGCGGCGCCTATTTCCTGGAGCCGATGGTCGAGGCTGCGACCGCCGAGGGCCGCGTCGCCTACGGGCCGGTCAAGCCGTCTGACGTGAAAAGCCTGTTCGACAGCGGTTTCCTCAAGGGTGGCCATCACAAGCGCTGGCTGGGTGCGCCAGACAAGATCCCCTTCCTCGCCAAGCAGACGCGGCTGACCTTCGCGCGCTGTGGCGTGATCGACCCGCTGTCGCTCGACAGCTATAAGTCGCATGGCGGTCTGAGAGGCCTGCAGAACGCGGTCGCCATGGCGCCGGCCGAGATCGTGAAACAGGTGACCGAGTCCGGCCTGCGCGGCCGCGGCGGCGCCGGCTTCCCGACCGGCATCAAGTGGAAGACGGTTCTCGATACGAATTCCGAACGCAAGTATATCGTCTGCAACGCCGACGAGGGCGACAGCGCCACCTTTGCCGACCGCATGATCATGGAGGG
>NZ_RZSR01001154.1:0-1657 GCF_004023265.1 Mesorhizobium sp. M1A.F.Ca.IN.020.06.1.1 | reverse complement strand
CGTCATGAGCATGAACTACTACACGCTTGGCAACAGCGGCCTGCGCGTCAGCCGGCTGGCGCTGGGCACCATGACCTTCGGCACCGAATGGGGCTGGGGTGCTGACAGGGAAACCGCCCGCGCCATGTTCGACGCCTATGTCGAGGCCGGCGGCAATTTCTTCGACACGGCCGACCTCTACACCGGCGGGACGGCAGAGACCTGGCTCGGCGAATTCGTCGCCGAGCGCGGCTTGCGCGACAAGGCGGTGATCGCCACCAAATTCACGATGAACACGGAACCCGGCAATCCGAATGCCGGCGGCAATGGCCGAAAGAACATCATGCGCGCGGTGGACGCTTCGCTGAAGCGGCTCAGAACCGACCATATCGATCTTTACCTCATGCATGTCTGGGACAGGCTGACGCCGGCCGAGGAGGTGTTGCGCACGCTGGACGATTTGGTGCGTGCCGGCAAAGTACGCCATATCGGTCTTTCTGACGTGCCGGCCTGGTATGCCGGGCGGGCGCAGGCGATCGCCGAACTGCGCGGCTATGAGCCGGTCTCGGCCCTGCAGCTCGAATATTCGCTCGCCGAGCGCTCGATCGAACATGAATTCGCGCCTTTCGCCTCGCGTCACGGCGCCGGCATCATGGTGTGGAGCCCGCTGGCCAGCGGCCTGCTCAGCGGCAAATACCGCCCGGCGCAGGCCGGCAATGCCGGCCGGCTCGACGGGTTCCGCAACACCACGCATCCGGGTTTCCAGAAATTCAGCGAACACAATTGGGCGATCGTTACGGAACTCGAGAAGGTGGCTTCCGAACTCGACCGAAGCATGGCGCAGGTGGCGCTGAACTGGGTTGCGGCGCAGCCGGGTGTGGCCACCGTCATCCTCGGCGCGACGAAACTTGCCCAGTTGCAGGACAATCTGCGGGCGCTCGACTTTTCAATCCCTGCCGAACTCCGCAAGCGGCTCGATTCGGTGAGCCTTGCGCCCACGCCGTTCCCGCATTCCTTTTTTGGACCCGAGATTCAGGTCAGGGTGGCCGGCGGCGTCGTGACCGGCGACAAGCCGTTCGGCTATTCGCTGCCGGTCCTGATCGAAGGCGAACTGGTCGGGATCAGCAGCAACTGATCGGAAAAGCCTGGAATTTTGCGCGAGGGCGCGGCGTGACATCGCCGCGCCCTTCGTGTATCGGGTCGAACCATCGTGCCAGCGCCGCCAGGCGAAGCGGGGCGCCTTCGCCTCCAGATTTGCCCGCGCCGAGATTTTTCGAGGAACCAGATGACGGTGAAGCCCCTCTATCGACGTGTCTTGCTGAAAGCTTCGGGCGAAGCCTTGATGGGGGAACAGCATTTCGGCATCGACGTCTCGGTCGTCGACCGTATCGCAGCCGACATTGCCGAGGCGCGGGCGCTTGGCGTCGAAGTCGGAGTCGTGATCGGCGGCGGCAACATCTTCCGCGGCGTGGCCGTCGCCTCCAAGGGCGGCGACCGCGTCACCGGCGATCACATGGGAATGCTCGCCACCGTCATCAACTCGCTGGCGCTGCGCACCTCGCTGAACAAAATCGGCGTCGACGCCGTGGTGCTTTCGGCCATTGCCATGCCGGAACTCTGCGAAAGTTTTTCACAGCGCCAGGCGACCGCCTATATGAATCAAGGCAAGGTGGTGATC
>NZ_RZSR01001153.1:0-1658 GCF_004023265.1 Mesorhizobium sp. M1A.F.Ca.IN.020.06.1.1 | reverse complement strand
GACCAGGATCGACAGATAGAGCTCGCGGTCGATATCGGCGCCGTCCTCGATATAGAGGCGATTGACCTGCTTGCCGGCCGGTCCGGTCTGCTTGGTGACCAGCGTTTGGCCGAGCATCTCGTTGGCGTTGGCGACCACTTCGGCCGCCGACTTCGCCAGCCGCACGCCGCCCTTGGCGTCGGGGCCGAGTTCCTTGAACTTGCCCTTGCCGCGGCCGCCGGCATGGATCTGGCTCTTCACCACATAGAGCGGGCCGGGCAGCGTCTTGGCGGCGGCTTCCGCCTCGCTCGCCTTGAACACCGGAACGCCGCTTGCGACGGGCGCGCCGAACGACTTCAGCAGCGCCTTGGCCTGATATTCATGGATGTTCATGCGCTTGGTCTCCGGAGAGGGACGATTACTTGCCGGCGAGATGCGGGGCGATCTTGGTGCAGGCCTCGGTGAGGCCCTGCACGGCCGCCACCGAATTGTCGAACATCTTCTGCTCGGCCTTGGAGAGGTCGATCTCGATGACGCGCTCGACACCGCCGGCGCCGATCACCACGGGGACGCCGACATAGGTCCCCTTGACGCCGTACTGGCCAGACAGGTGCGCAGCGCAGGGCAGCACGCGCTTCTTGTCTTTCAGGTACGATTCGGCCATGGCGATGGCCGAGGCGGCCGGCGCGTAATAGGCTGAGCCCGTTTTCAAGAGGCCGACGATCTCGGCGCCGCCGTCGCGGGTGCGCTGCACGATCTGGTCGAGCTTGTCCTTGGAGGTCCAGCCCATCTTGACGAGGTCGGGCAGCGGGATGCCCGACACGGTCGAATAGCGGATCATCGGTACCATCGAATCGCCATGGCCGCCGAGCACGAAGGCGGTGACGTCCTCGACCGAGACCTTGAACTCTTCCGCCAGGAAGTAGCGGAAGCGGGCGCTGTCCAGCACGCCGGCCATGCCGATGACATGGCTGGTCGGCAGGCCCGAAAACTTCTGCAGTGCCCAGACCATGGCATCGAGCGGGTTGGTGATGCAGATGACGAACGCCTTCGGCGCGTATTTCTTGAGACCCGCGCCGACCTGTTCCATGACCTTGAGATTGATGCCGAGAAGATCGTCGCGGCTCATGCCGGGCTTGCGCGGCACGCCGGCGGTGACGATGCAGACATCCGCGCCCTCGATGCCGGCATAGTCGTTGACGCCTGTCAGTCTGGAGTCAAATCCGTCGACCGGCGAGGACTGGGCGATGTCGAGACCCTTGCCCTGCGGAATGCCCTCGGCGATGTCGAACAGCACCACGTCGCCGAGATCCTTCAGGCCGATCATATGGGCGAGCGTGCCGCCGATCATGCCCGAGCCGATGAGCGCTATCTTGTTGCGTGCCATGTCAGGATGTTTTCCCTTTGTCTGTGACGGTGCCGTGACGGGGGCCGGGGGCCGGAAGGAATGCGGGAAACCGCAGGATTTCGCCGAACCCAATAGCTCCGGCATGGAGAAAATTCAAACGGTTATTTTGCACCTAGTGTTTTCAATCGGTTAGATGCATTGGGAATTACGTAAACGTCAAAATTTTCGAGGTAACTGAACAGAATTTATACAATAAACGATGAAATCAGAAGGCCTTCATCCCGGCGATGACGCCGTTGTGATTTTAGGACGGGCGGACAGAGGCCCGTGT
>NZ_RZSR01001152.1:0-1665 GCF_004023265.1 Mesorhizobium sp. M1A.F.Ca.IN.020.06.1.1 | reverse complement strand
CTGTCTCGTGGGCTCGGCAGGTTCGTCATGACGCAGGAAGCACAGGAACTTGCCCGGCTCGCCAACACCGACACACCGAAGCTCAGGACGCATGACCGCCAGGGCCGACGCGTCGATCTGGTCGAGTTTCATCCCGCTTATCACGCGCTCATGCGACGCTCGGTTGCCGGCGGCCTGCATTCCTCGGTTTGGGAAAACGGCGATGCCGAGATCGGCCGCCGGCATCAGGTGAGGGCGGCGCGCTTCTACCTGACCGCGGAGCTCGAGACCGGACATCTTTGCCCCATCACCATGACCAGCGCTTCGCTGGCGGCGCTGATGGCGAGCCCAAAGCTGTTCCGCGAATGGGCGCCGCGCGTGACAACGCGCAAATACGACCAGAGCCAGAAGCCGCCGGTGCAAAAGACCGGGCTTACCCTCGGCATGGGTATGACCGAGAAACAGGGCGGCACCGACGTGCGCGCCAATGTCACAAAGGCCGAGCGCGCGGGAAACGGCTTCTATCGGCTGACCGGGCATAAATGGTTCATGTCGGCGCCGATGTCCGACGCCTTTCTCGTGCTCGGCCAGGTGCCGGAAGGGCTTTCATGCTTCCTGGTTCCGCGCATTCTGGGCGACGGCTCGGGCAATGGCTTCCGTTTCCAGCGCCTGAAGGACAAGCTCGGCAACCGCTCCAACGCCTCGTCGGAGGTCGAGTTCGCCAATGCCATCGGCGAGATGGTCGGCGAGCCGGGCGCCGGGATCAAGACGATCATGGACATGGTCACGCTGACCAGGCTCGACTGCGCCGTCGCTTCGTCAGCGCTCATGCGCGCCGGGCTGGCCGAAGCCGTCCACCACGTGCGCCATCGCCAGGTGTTCGGCATCAGTCTGGTCGATCAACCGCTGATGCAGCGGGTCCTTGCCGACATGGCGCTCGACGTTGCCGCCGCGACGGCGCTGTCGTTCCGGCTGGCGCGTTCCTTCGACGAGGCGGCGAGCGATCGCGGCGAGGCGGCCTTTGCACGCGCCATGACGCCGGTGGTCAAATACTGGGTATGCAAGATCGCACCGGCCTTGCTTTACGAGGCGATGGAGTGCCTCGGCGGCAACGGCTATGTCGAGGAAGCGCCGCTTGCTCGCTATTACCGTGAGGCTCCGGTCAACGCGATCTGGGAAGGCTCCGGCAACGTCATGGCGCTCGACGTGCTGCGTGTGCTTGGCCGCGCGCCAGGCCTGTTCGAGGAGGTGCTGGCCGGCATCGACCGCGACCTCGGCGCCGGCGGGCGGGGTACCATCGGCGTGCTCAACGCGGCCATGCAGGTGGCTTCGACCGACCAAGGCTCGGCGCGCCTGCTGACCGAACAGCTGGCACTTTCGGCGGCGGCGGCGGAGCTGCGCCGGCTGGGGGCAGGGCGGATCGCCGACGCCTTCGTCGAAACAAGACTCGGCGGCCAATGGCGCACCACCTACGGCATGCTCGATTCGCGCCATGACGCGCGCATGATCATCGACACGCTCTACCCGCCGCTGAGCTGAGCAGCCTGAAAGGCGTTCGATCGCCGGCCTGTGGATTGCCGTTAACCTTAACGAATGGTTTCCGTTGCGGGGAGGCTTCGCGGAGCCCACTCTGTCCACCGGAGTAGGGAAATGTTAACCATGACGATCCCGTGCTCCCAGGCAGGA